>CABVEH010000100.1 GCA_902497215.1 uncultured Eggerthellaceae bacterium
CGGACGGCAAGGCCACGCGCTGGCGTTCCCCGTTCGAAAGCGTCGAACTCGCGCGGTCCAACGCCAGATAGCCAAGCCCCAGCTGCTCCAGACGCTGTATGGGCTCGTCGGTCTCCGATATTATCGACTCGGCCATCGGCCACATCTCTTCCGGAAGCGTGCCCTTCACCGTCGGCAGCCAGTCGCGCAGCCCGTCAAGCGTCAGGGCCGTGGCCTGGGCAAGGTTCATGTCGCCGATGTGCGGCATGCGCGCCTTCGCAGAAAGGCGCGTGCCGTGGCAGTCGGGGCAGGTCTCCGACTTCAGGAACTTCGCCACGCGCGCCAGCCCCTTGTCGTCCTTCACCTTCGAAAGCGCGTTCTTCACGGTGTTCTCTGCGCTGTAATAGGTGAAGTCCAGCTCGGTGGCATGGTCCTTGTTCTTGGGAACGTACAGGATGTGCTTCTTCTCCATCGGACCGTGCAGCACGATTTCCTTCTCGCGCTCGGTCAGGTCCTTGTAGGGGACGTCGGTACGAACGCCCATCTCGCGCGCCACCTGCGGCATGAGCGACCACATCAGCTGCCGCCATGGGGCCACGGCCCCGTCTTCCAGCGAAAGGTTCGGGTCGGCGATCAGCGTGGATTCGTCCACGTTGCGCACCACCCCGGTGCCGCCACAGGTCGGGCATGCGCCGCCGCTGTTGAAGGCCAGGTCCTCGGCGCTCAGGCCATGGAACTCCGCGCCGCAGACGGGGCACACAAGCGGGCGCTCGGCGGCCACGTTCAGGCTGGGCGGTACGCGATGCCCGTTGGGGCACTCGTAGCTGGACAGACGCGAGAACATGAGGCGAAGGTAGTTCAAAAGCTCGGTGGACGTACCGAACGTGGAATGCACGTCGGGGATGCCGGGCCTCTGTCGCAGCGCGATTGCCGCAGGCACGTGCAGCACCTCGTCCACCTGCGCGCGCGTGGCCTGGCCTATGCGTCGGCGAGTATAGGTGGAAAGCGCCTCCAAATAGCGCCGCGAGCCTTCCGCGTACAGCACGCCCAGCGCCAGCGAGCTCTTCCCCGACCCCGACACTCCGGCGATGCCCACGAGGCAGTGCAGCGGCACGTCGACGTCCACGTCCTTCAGGTTGTGCACGCGCGCCCCTCGCACCTCGATGGTGCGCGGCTCGACGTAGTGGGTGTCGAATGATGGAGGGCCTGGCATTCAGGGATCCTTTCGTTGCCGGAGGCGTGTCGTCAATCGTCCTGATGCAAGATTCTACCCTCGCGACCGCCTGCACATGCAGCCGCGGCCGCGATGTCAGCCAAGCGCAACGTTCAGCAGCAGCACCGCGGCAAGCAAGGCCACGAGCACAGCCGCGGCCACCGCGTCACGCCTACCGAACGCCAGCGGGTGCAGCCGCGTGCGCCCCTTCGCCCCGTGGTAGCAGCGCGCCTCCATGGCGTCGGACAGCGTGTCAGCATGGCGGAACACGCTGGCAAACAGCGGCACCACGAGGCTGGTGATGGACGAGAGCCCCGCTCGCATCGGGCTCGTGGAAAGCTTCGCCCCCCTGGCCACCTGAGCGATGCGGATCTGGCGGAACTCCTCGGCGAACTGCGGAAGGAACCGCAGCGCCGTGCCCATCACGAAGGCGAACTCGTGGGTGGGCACCCCGATGCGCGCCAGCGGCTGCAGAAGCCTCTCGATCACCTCGGTTATGTCCATCGAGGTGGTGGTCAGCGTAAGCAGGCTTCCGGCCAGAAGCAAAAGCAGCAGCCGCGCGGATACGAAGGTGGCCAACATCGTGCCTTCCTCGCTTATGCGAAGCCACCCCAAGTCGACGTACACTTGGCCTCCCTGCACGAACAGCAGGTTGAACAGCCCGGTCAACACCACGATGAAAAGCAGCGGCGCGATGGAGCGCAGCGCCTGGGCAAGCGGTATGCGCGCAGCCAGCACGACAGCCACAAGGAAGGCGGCAACCAATGCCAGGCCCGCAGCGTTGCCCGCGCAGAAGATGGCGACCACCACGAACAACGTGCCCAGCACCTTCGTGCGTGGGTCAAGCTTGTGGACTGCGCTGTCGGCCGGCCAGTAGCGGCCGAACAATGCGTTGCCGCTCATGCCCGGCCCCCTTCCGTGCCATGCCCGTCTGTTTCCTGAAGGCTGTGGGTCGGCTCGAAGGCCGCGCTGTCGGCTTGACCATGTCCTTCCGCGCCGTGGGCACGGCGCAGAAAACCCCCGCCATGCCCAGCCTCCCAGCCAGATGAGTGGTATGGGGAACGCCCAGCCCTATGCGCGCGATGGCTTCCTCGTCGGAGAATATGACCCCGGGCGATCCGTCGGCCACGACGCGTCCCCCGTTCATCAGCATCACGCGGTTGCAAAGCCGCGCCAGGTCGTCCATATCGTGAGACACGATGACGGTGGCCACGTTGCTGGTGCGGTGCAGCTCCGAGATGAGTTCTAGGAACAGCCCGTGCGCCTTCGGGTCCAGCCCGGCCGTCGGCTCGTCCAGCACCAGCACCTCGGGTTCCATGGCAAGCACCCCGGCAAGCGCCACACGCCGCTGCTGGCCGCCGGAAAGCTCGAAGGGGCTGCGCTCCCCCACCGCATCGGGCTGAAGGTGCACCAGCTCGAGGGCCTTGCGCACCTTCAGCTCCACCTCTTCCGGCGAAAAGCCCAGGTTGCGCGGACCGAACGCCACGTCCTCGAAGACGGTGGGCGCGAACAGCTGATGTTCGGGATATTGGAACACTAGCCCCACCGAACGCCGGGCCTCTACCACCCCGCGCTTGTCGGACAGGTCGCGGCCGCGCACGAACGCCTTCCCTTCCGTAGGCTTCAGCACGCCCGCTAACACCTGCGCCAGCGTGCTCTTCCCCGAACCCGTATGGCCCGCTATTCCTAGGAAGTCGCCGTCGTTCAGCGAGAACGACACGTCCCGCACAGCCCACTGCGCGCCGTCGCCTTCGGCGTCGCCCTGGCCGGCTTGGCTTGCCCCGTCGTTCTTGCCAGCCCTGCCAGCCTTCCGGGCCTGCTTTGGCGCGTACGAGAAGCCGACGTCCTCCAGGGTTATCACGGGTTCGCCTTCGGGAACGGCCAGGTCGCACCCCCTTATGGCTTCCGGCGGCACGACCGTTTCACGTCGTGCTGTCTCGGCAACGCCTAGCATCCCTGCCAGCTCGTCCTCCAGCTGCTGTTCGCCCACGCATGTGGGAACCGGCACGCCGGCGTCCTGCAAGGCCAGGCTCATCTGCACCGCGAAGGGCGCCTCAAGGTTGAGCTCCTGAAGCTCGCGCGCCCTGGAAAGGACGTCCTGCGGCGCTCCATCCATGGCCACCTTGCCGGACTTCAGCACCACCACCCTGTCGGCTAGCGACGCTTCCTCCATGGAATGGGTGATCAGAACGATGGTGATCCCCGCGCCGTTGAGCTTGCGGCAAAGCCGCATAAGGCCGCGCCGCCCGCGCGGGTCCAACATGGACCCCGCCTCGTCGAACACGATCACCTTCGGGCTCATCGCGCAGGTTCCTGCGATGGCCACACGCTGCTTTTGTCCGCCCGACAACGCGAACGTCTCGCGCTTGCCGAACCCGCCGAGTCCCACCGTGTCCAGCGCTTCCTGCACGAGCGCGGGAAGCCGGTCGGAAGGCACGCCCAGGTTCTCGGGGCCGAACGCCACGTCGTCTTCCACCACGGCAGCCACTATCTGGTCGTCGGGGTTCTGGAAGACGAGCCCCGCGTTGCTGCGCACCTCCAGCAGGTTCTCGCTGTCGGCGGTGTCAAGCCCCAGCACCAGCACCTTCCCCGAATCGGGCAGAAGAAGCGCATCGATGTGCCTGGCCAGCGTCGATTTGCCGCTTCCGTTTCCTCCCAGCACGCACACGAACGATCCGCGCTCGATGGACAGCGTCACGCCGTCGAGCGCGTTCGCGTGCCCGTCGTAGCTGAAGCTTGCGTCCTGGAAGTCGACTATTACCATGGCGATGCGCCGATCTTCGTGCGCTGGGCCTTCGTGCGCCGATTCCTCGCGGCGCTAGGCCTTCGCCTGCTTCTTGGTGGGCGTGATTAGGTTGGATATGCTCTTGTAGACGAGCAAGGTGAGCGCACTGACCAGCACTCCCTTGATGGCGTTGAACGGAAGGATGGCAGGCACGACCAGGGCAGCAACCGCCTCGAAGGGCATTCCGTAGAACAGCGGGTCGATGATCAGGTTCGCGATGATTATGCCCACTATCAGGCACAGCGTGGAAACCACAAGGCCCACAATGCCGCCCTTCATGGTGTGCATGCGCCTGTATATGAGGGCGGCGGGCACGATGTAGACGACCGCCACGATGCAGCTCATCAGGCATCCCACCCAGTTGCCTGTGATGGCGGCATGCGCCACCGCACATGCCAGGCCCACCACGAGCCCTGGCCCTGCGCCGTAGGCGAAGCCGACCACCGTCGTGGGAACAAGCGAAAAGTCCAGCTTCAGAAACGATGCCGCCGGGAACAATGGGAACTCGATGAAGCTGAGCAGCAGCGCTATGGCGCACATCAGCGCCATGACCACGAGCTGCTTCGTGCTCCAACGGTTCTCGTTCTGAAGGGTGGGGGTGTTTGCGCGCGCGTCGATAGACATAGTGAGACCTCCTGTCTCTTCCATCCGGACTTTGACCGTTGGCCCCGGACTTCGACCGGGTCAACCCATCAATCCGCCAGCAGCGCAAGCTGGCAAGCCGATGGGCTCGCGGGCTTCCGACGCCTTGCTGCGTGCAGTCGCACGCCCTAAGCGTCGGCTACCGCCAGTGAGGAATTCCACCTCGCCCTGAAACAGTAACGTCGTCGATTATAGCGCTATGGGGAGTCAAGGGGACGGTTCTGTTGACTCCGCTTGACTCCCCAGACCGCACCATCATGCGGCCAAAAGTTAGAACTTGGTGTTGAAGGCCTCGAGCACCTTGTTGTATTCCTCTTCGGTCTTGTCGAAGAGCGGCCGCACCTGGCCGGGGTCGGATGGCGCGCCCGAATCGTCGGGGCGCAACGCCTCGGTCAACGCATAGGACGCGTCGTACAGCGCGGTGAAGCCCATTCCCACAGCAAGCCCCTTCAAGGTGTGCGCCGCTCGGAACGCCGCCTCGAAGTCGTCGTTCTCCATCGCGCCGCAAAGCTGCGAGTTGACCGGGTCGTCGAAGAACATCTTCACGAACTTCGTGACCCTCTCGTCGGTAAGGAGATGGCCGCGCACGTCCGCCAGGTCTCCCGATATGCTT
>CABVEH010000101.1 GCA_902497215.1 uncultured Eggerthellaceae bacterium
CGCGGCGGATCTTCCCGTTCACCGTGCGGGGCAGCTCGTCGACGTACTCGACGATCCTCGGATACTTGTAAGGGGCCGTCTCGGCCTTGACCCACGCCTGCAGCTCCTTGGTCAGCGTCTCGGACGGCGCGAAGCCGTCGGAAAGAACCACGGTGGCCTTGACCGCGCTGCCGCGCAGCTCGTCGGGCACTCCCGTGACGGCGCACTCCTTCACGGCCTCGTGCTCGAGAAGGACGCTTTCTATCTCGAACGGGCCGATGCGGTAGCCGCTTGACTTGATCACGTCGTCGTTGCGCCCCACGTACCAGTAGTAGCCGTCCTCGTCGGCCCAGGCGGTGTCCCCGGTATGATACCAGCCGTCGTGCATGGCCGCTGCGGTCTTCGCGTCGTCGCGGTAGTACTCCATCATGATCCCGGCGGGATGCGGGTCGATGGAGATGCATATCTCGCCCGTCTCGCCCGGGCCGCACTCGGTTCCGTCCTCGCGCAGGATGGCCACTTTGTAGAGCGGCACCGGCTTGCCCATCGAGCCTGGGCGCGGCGTGCTGTTGGTGAGGTTGCCTATGGTCAGGGGCGTCTCGGTCTGCCCGAACCCCTCGTATATGGTGAGCCCGGTGTGCTCCTTCCAGAACTCGAAGAGGTCGGGGTTCAGCGCCTCGCCCGCGGTGGTGGAGTACTCAAGCGTGGACAGGTCGTAGTCTTCCAGCCTCTCCTGCATGATCATCCTGTACATGGTCGGAGGCATGCACAGGGTGGTTATGCCGTACTTGCCTACAAGTCCCAGAATCTCGGGGGCACGGAAGCGGTCGAAGTCGTACGTGAACACGCACGCCTCCATCAGCCACTGCCCGTAGTACTTCCCCCACACGGCCTTGCCCCAGCCGGTGTCGGCGATGGTGAAGTGGATGCCGTCGGGGCGCACGTTGTGCCAGTGCTTGGCGGTCATCAGGTGCCCGACGGAATAGAGGCTGTCGTGCAGGACCATCTTGGGGTTGCCGGCGGTTCCGGACGAGAAGTACATGATCATGGGGTCGGCCGCAAGCGTTTGCCTGCGCTCGAAGTCGTCCGATGCGGCGCGCACGCCCGTGTTGAAGTCGGCCCAGCCCTCCCTTTCGATGGGAAGGGCGCAGATCCCCTGCTCGCCCGACAGCTGGCTTCCGATCGGGGCGCCGTCTTCCGACACCGGGTTGCCGTCGTCGTCCATGGGGGTCAGTCCCCCGCCTCCGGCGTTCACCAGCACCAGCGTCTCCACCGACGGGCACTCGGGAAGCGACTCCTCCACCACGTCGGCGATGTCTCCCACGTTCGTGGCGATTACCGCCTTGATCTGCGCCTGGTTCAGGCGGTAGACCATGTCGTGCTTCTTGAGCATGAACGTGGCGGGCACTATGACAGCGCCCAGCTTGGCGAGCGCGGTGGCGACGAACCAGAACTGGTAGTGCCGGCGAAGGATGACGAGGACCTTGTCCCCCTTCCCTATCCCGAGGGACGCCAGGAAGTTCGCCGTCTTGTCGGACCACTTCTTCATGTCGGCGAAGGTGAACACGTGCTCCTCGCCTTCGGGGTTGACCCACACCATGGCCTTGCGGGAGGGGTCCTCCACGGCGATGTCGTCCACCACGTCGTAGCCGAAGTTGTAGTCGTCCGGGACGTGCGGCTCGAACTTGACCAGAAGCCCGTTCTCGTCGTATTCCTCGTCAACGTATCTCAGGTTTATGTTTCTCATGACGCCAACCTATCTCGATCGATGCGCGCTTGGGCGCAGAAGCTTGCATGGGGGTGGAACTTGTATGGCGCAGGCCGCATGTGGTGGGCTTGCGCCTAGATAATCGCTTCCCCGTGAGGCTTGATCACGATGGCGATGAACGTGCAGGGCTCGCCGCCGGTGGCTATCATGCCATGCCCGCGTCCCGAGTCGTACATAAGGAAGTCGCCGGGGCCCAGCTCTTCTATGCGGTCTTCGTATGCGAACCGCAAACGTCCCGAGATTATGTAGTCGATTTCCTGCCCCTCGTGGTACGAGAGGTGGATGGGGGCGTCCTGCTCCTCTTCGATGTAGGGAGCGGTCACCAGGAACGGCTCGGCGAGCTTGTGCCTGAAGTGGGGCGCCTTGTGCAGGTACTCGAAGCCCGCGCGGCGCCTTATGCACAGCCCGTCGCCCGCCTCGGTGAGGGAATAGCCCGTGAGATGCGGGGTCTCGCCCGTCAGAAGCTCGATGACGTCGACCCCCAGCCGGTCGGCGCACTTGTAGAGGAAAGTGAAGGACAGGTCCTGCTCGCCCGCCTCCTGGGCGGAGTACTCGGCCAGGCTTCGGCCGGTCGCGTCGGCCATCTCCTGCATGGTGATGTCCGAGTCCTCACGAAGCGAACGTATGCGGTTTGCGACCTCCTTGATGTTAGGCTCCATCTTTCCCCCTGTATGCGACCAAACGTATAGCCTGTAATTCTAACCCTGTTTGTGTTTCAGGAATGTAAAGAAAGGGTATCAGGCGACCCTCTGCATAACGGCGCAGAAATGCGCGTCCGGGCCGCCTGGCCGGAGCGTCGGCTTGAAGAAGTCCTCCCCGAACACGGAAACGCGTTCGAAACGCTCGCCTGTGGCGCTTCCAAGGAAGCGCGACACGGCGTCCTCGTCCTCTTCGCGCGTGACCGTGCATGTGGCATACAGCAGGAAGCCGCCGCGCCTGACCCCGCCTGCCGCCTGCGCGAGCAGCGCAGCGTCGAGTTCGGCGTCGGCCGCTATCACGTCGGGCGTGAGGCGCCAGCGTATCTCGGGGTGCCTGCGCAGGGTCCCAAGCCCCGAGCATGGCGCGTCCAGAAGCACCACGTCGAATTCGCCGGGGATGGGAAGCGTGCCTTTTCCAAGCTCGGCGCAGAGAGCCTCGTCCAAACGCGCCCCGAAATGCGCCGCTCGCTCCTTCAGCAGGTCGCACTTGAACCGCACGTTGTCCACGGCCACGTACCGGTCGGCCTGCCTTCCGAGCATCCGGAAGATGCCGCCCTGCACCATGATCGACTTCGTCCCGCGCCCCGAGCAGAGCTCGAGCACCGACACTTCGTCGGAAACGCCCTTCTGGCCAGATTCGACCAGCTGCGAGACGTCGTCTACCCTGCCTTCGGCCTTCGACGACGCAGCGATGGCGCAAAGGGACGCCACGGCCTGGGCCGAAGCGTCGGACACCAGCGCCCGTCCGTCGGCCAGGGCGTCGGCAACGCCTCCTTGCGTCAGATCGCGCCTGTCTTCAAGCAGAAGGCATTCGGAAAGCGGCACGCCGCAAAGCGATGGCACCTCCGTTGCGCCGCCGTGCTCGGACAGCGCATCGGCAAGCTGCCCCGCTTCAACTTTCATTGGGTTCTCGTACAGGAACACGGGGGCGGGGTCGTTGGAAGCCTGCTCGAACTCCTGCGCCTGAACGCGGCCCAGATCGCGCACCAGGAGCTCGGTAAGCCACAGGGGAAAACCCTGCTGCAGCGAAAGAGCCGCCAGGTCATGCGCGGGATCACCAAATGGAAACGACCCGCGGCAAGCAACCACCTTGCGCAGCACGGCATTGGCAAGGCCTGCGGCCTTCGGGGCCACGCTGCGCACCAGCTCGACCCCTTGGTCGACGACGGCATGGGCGTCCTTCCCAAGGTATATGGCCTCGTAGGCGGAAATGCGCAAGGCGCGGCGCACGTCTGGCTTCACGTCGCGCGGCGACCTCATGCACCGGTCCAGCACGGCGTCGAGCGACCCGCACATGGAAACTACGCCGAGCACCAGCCTGGTCGCGAAGGCGCGGTCCTCGGACGAAAGGTCGGCCTTGTCGATGGTGGCGGCGATGACCTCCTGCGCGAACGCCCGGCGCCGGTCGATGCGGTCCAGCGCCTCGTAGGCCGCACGCCTGGCAGGGCTCAGCCTGTGCCGCGCGCCGCGTCCCGTGCGCCCTTCGCTCAAGGCCTGCCCCAGACAGGTTCGCCTTCGGGCCTGAATCCCGCAAGGAAGGCCTTCGCATCCATGGAGCCCTTGCCTGCGGGCTTGAGGGCAAGCACCTCCAAGACGCCGTCGGAGCACCCCAGAAGAAGCCTGCCCCCATCGGTGCGGATGCGGCCTTCGGCAACGTCGGCCCCGAGGGCAGGCACGGCCTTCTCGACGGCAACCAACCTGCCCGCAAGGCAGGCCTTCGAGGGATGGGCGTCCGACGCGGCCCGCACCCGGCGCGCGTTCGTCTCGACCCCATCCGCGGGGTCGAGGTCCAGTTCGCCCTTCTCGATCTTGTTCGCATAAGTGGCAGCCGATTCGTCCTGAGGCGTCCAGGCCACGGAACCCTGCTCTATCTGCTGCAACGCCACCAGAAGCGCGGCGGCTCCGAGCTCGGCAAGCTCGTCGGACATCTGGGCGGCATCCATCCCGCCTGCAGGCACCTCGCGGCGCACGCACCAGTCGCCGGTGTCCAGGCCCTTCTCCATGCGCATGATGCACACGCCCACCGATTCGTCGCCTTCGAGGATGGCGCGCTCGATCGGCGCGGCGCCGCGCCATCTTGGCAGCAGGGACGCATGCACGTTGACGCATCCATGAACAGGGATGTCCAGCACCTCCTGGGGAAGGATCATGCCGTATGCTGCCACGCACGCGACGTCGGGGGAAAGCCCGGCAAGCAGCGCCTGGCTTTCGGCGTCCTTGAGCGTCGTCGGCGTGAAGACGGGCAGGCCCAGCTGCTCGGCTGCCAGCTTCACGGGCGTCGGCATAAGCTTCTTGCCGCGGCCGCGGACCTTGTCGGGCTGCGTGAAGACGCCCACCACCTCGTGCTGGTTGGCAATCTCGCGCAGGACGGTGGCCGCGAACGCAGGAGTGCCCATGAACACGACGCGCATGCTAGCTCACCAGTATGGAGGAATCGCCCGGCTTCGCCCCTATCGACTTAGCCTGGTCGTAGGCCTGAAGCGCGCGGATCTTCACCTCGTTGTCGCAGCTCTCGAACAGCGTGCGGCCGTCCAGATGGTCTATCTCGTGCTGCAGGCAACGGCCTAGAAGCTCGTCGCCTTCGATCTCCCACTCCTCGCCGTCCAGGTCGAAGTACTGCACGCGCGCCCAGGGCTGGCGCGTGACCGGCACGCTGATGCCGGGGCACGAAAGGCACGCCTCCTGGTCGGTGACGGGTTCGCCGCGAAGCTCGACGACCTGCGGGTTCACTAGGAATATGGGGTTCCTGGTGGACATGTCCTCGCCGTCCCAGTCGACGTC
>CABVEH010000102.1 GCA_902497215.1 uncultured Eggerthellaceae bacterium
CGCTGCATGAGGTAGCCGGCATATGAAGGAAGAAGCTCGGCGACTCCTGCGGTGGAGGCATGGGCCCTGTGGGCGGTGCCGAACGCGTCGTTGACGTAGACGTCGGCAAGAGAGGCCAGCTGCTTTGCGAACTCGGGGTCGTTCTTCTTCTCGCGTTTGTCGAAACGGATGTTCTCAAGCATCATGATGTCGCCGTCGTTCAACGCATCGGCGGCATTCTGGACGTCCGGGCCGACTATGTCGCGGCTCAATGCGACGTCGCGCCCAATCAATTCCTGCAGGCGCTCGGCGATGGGGGCAAGGCTGAACGCCTCCTCGAACCCTTCGCCTGCGGGGCGGCCACGGTGGCTCGTCAGTATGACGCGCGCTCCGTCGCCCACCAGCTTTTCTATCGTCGGAAGCGCAGCACGCAGGCGCGTGTCGTCCGTGACGTTGCCGTCGGCGTCCACAGGCGCGTTGAAGTCGACGCGTACGAGCACCTTCTTGCCCTTCGCGTCCAGCTCGTCGATGGATCTTATGTCAGACATTGAGAACCCTAGCCTTTCTGCAAAAAGGGCCGAACGCAATGTCCGGCCCGTGAATCCGATGCGAGACTCGAGGCCTTCGCCTAGAGCATGATTTTTGCGAGATCCTTCACCCTGTTGGAATAGCCCCACTCGTTGTCGTACCAGCTGATGCACTTCACGAAGTTGCCTTCGCCGCCAAGCACCATGGTGAGCCCGGAGTCGAACACGGAGGAAGCCGGGTTGCCGACGATGTCGATGGACACCAGCGGGTCGTCGGTGTATTCCAGGATGCCCTTCATGGGGCCTTCGGCAGCCTTCTTCATGGCCGCGTTGATCTCGTCCACGGTGGCGTTGCGCTCGAGCTCGACCGTGAGGTCGACCATCGACCCGTCGGGGGTGGGAACTCGGGTGGCGAAGCCGTCCAGCTTGCCCTTCAGGTCGGGAAGCACCAGTGCGACGGCGCGCGCGGCGCCGGTGGTGGTGGGGATCATGGACATGGCCGCGGCACGGGCGCGGCGGAGGTCCTTGTGGGGAAGGTCGAGGATCTTCTGGTCGTTGGTGTAGGCATGGATGGTGTTCATGAAGCCGCGCTTGATGCCGAACTCGTCGAGCAGCACCTTGGCGAACGGCGCGAGGCAGTTGGTGGTGCAGGACGCGTTGGACACGATGTTGTCCGTGGCCTTGTTGTAGGTGTCGTCGTTGACGCCCATCACGATGGTGGCGTCGACGTTCTTGCCGGGGGCGGAGATGATGACCTTCTTCGCGCCGGCCTCGATGTGGGCCTTCGCCTCTCGCCATCGGTGAACAGGCCCGTGGACTCCACGACGATGTCGACCCCAAGCTGGCCCCAAGGAAGGTTCTTCGGGTCGCGCTCGGAAAGCACCAGGGTCTTCTGGCCGTCGGCGATGAAGCCGTCTTCGACAACCTCCACCACGTCGAATGCGCGCTTGTGGACGGAGTCGTACTTGAGCAGGTGCGCCATGGTGGGAATGTCGCCCAGGTCGTTGACTGCAACAACCTCGAGGTCGGGGTCGTTGAACATCGCGCGGTACACGAGGCGACCGATGCGGCCGAAGCCATTGATGCCGACTTTGATTGCCATTGAAGAGCTCCTTCTTCCGGTCGGATAGTTACCGAAAGGTTACCACATATGGGTAGGCGTTCGGCCGCCGTCAAGTGCTTGTAGCCTCCCCGTCACAAAAGGGGCTTGCCTACTTCGCTAATTCTTCAAGACGCCTCAGGCGGTGGTTTACCGCGGACTTGGAAAGGGGTGGGTTCGCCCTGGCTCCGAGCTCCTTGAGCGACACCTCGGGGTTCGACACGCGCAGGCGGATGAAGTCCTGCAGCGCCGGCGGAAGCGACTCGAACTCGTGGGCGTCGAGCACCTTCCGTATGGTGAGCAGCTGGCCGAGCGCGGCCTTGGTCGCCTTCTGCTCGTTGGCCAGCTCGGCGTTGATCATGCGGTTGACGTCGTTCCGCACCGACTTGACGACGCGCTCCTGCTCAAGTTCGAGGGCGCTCTTGTGCGCCTCGACGAAGGCGAGGAACTCCAGTATCGCGTCCCCGCTCTTGAGGTAGACCATGTAGGAGTTGCGGCGGTGCATCACCTTCGCGGATATGCCCTTCTCCGCCATCAGGCGCACGAGCCCGTCGGCCAGCTCCTCGCTTTCCACCGTTATCTCGAAGTGGAAGTCGCTCTTGGGGCTGGATATGAACCCCGACCCCAGGAACGCGCCGCGCAGGTATGCGGCGCCGCAGCACTGCTTCTTCACGAGCTCGGGGTCGATGCCCATGTTCAGGCCGCCTTCGGAGAGGATGACGCCCATGTCGACCAAGGCGCCCTCGAGACGCTGCTGGGCGGGGATCTCGATGAGGTAGTTGGGCGTCTTGTGCAGCACGGAGCGCCTGACGACGAGTTCGGTCTTCAGCTGGTATATGCCGTGCAGAAGGCGGATGATCAACCGACCGACGGATGCCGAGTCGGTGGCTATCTCGACCCTGTACTTGCCCGGCCCGCTGACGAACAGCGTGCCTTCTATCCTGACCAGGGCGGCAAGCGTCGCCTTCTCGCAGTGCTTGCAGGTGGGTTCGACCCTGGCAAGCTCGTCCTTGACGTCGGATGTGAAGGACATCTCTCCTAGGCCTTCCTGGCGCGTGCCAGCTTCATCACCTGAAGCACGGCGTCACGCAACGCCGCCGGGGAATGCCACGTGGGATGCGAGGCGTCGGCGAGGTCGCGCGCTATGACGACGGTGCCCATGGACTGGATTTCCTGCATGTCCTGGTAGTCGATGCGAACCGGGCGCACCTTCCCCGAAAGCTGGACGTCCTCCATGTCGGACGTCGAGGCGTTCGCGCCGTCGTCTCCCGAGGCGGCTATGAAGCTGCCCATGCCCGGGCTTTCGGCACGCAAAGGCACCGGCGTGTGCACCAGCATGAAGTCGACCAGCCCCTGCATGCCGTGGTCCACGAGCGCCTGGTAGTGCTCCTTCGCGGAAAGCCCCCAGGTCTCGCCCTGCGCGTCGGCAAGCGAGCAGACGAACAGGACCGCCGCGTCTGACTGCCTTATGGCCTCCAGTATGCCGGGGACGAGTATGTTCGGGATTATGGAAGTGAAGAGCGACCCGGGGCCCAAGACAATGAGGTCGGCGTCCAGTATGGCGCGTATCGCGGCCTTGTTGGCGGAAATGTGGGGCAGGCCGTCCTCGCTTTCGAGCGCGACCTTCTGCAGCGCGGTGGCCGAATGGCAGGCGACGGCCTGCCCGTCGAGAACCTTGCCGTCCTTGGTCTTCGCGCGGAGCGTGACGTGGTCGAGCGTGGAAGGATAGACGTGCCCCTGCGCCTTGACGAGGCCCTCGCATATTTCGATCGCGCGGGTGAACGAGCCGCTGGCGTCCTCTAGCGCGGCAAGCATGAGGTTGCCAAGCGCATGCCCGTCGGCTATTTCCAAGCGGTACTTGAACGCCTTCACCAGCGGGTCGTAGGGGTCGTCTGCGAACGCTGCTATGCACTTGCGCACGTCGCCTGGAGGGGTGACGTTGGCGGCCTCGCGCAGGATCCCGGTCGATCCGCCGTCGTCCGCCATCGCCACCACGGCCGACGTCTCAACGCCAAGCGACAGCAGCGAGCGTATGGACACGGGGGCTCCGGTCCCTCCTCCTATCACGACCGCGGACACGCCTTCGTCTACGACGCCTCCGATGGACGCCTCGAGCACGGCGTCGTCCAACGCCTTGAATGCGGAGGTCATCGACGGGTCGAGCCTGAAGGGTGCGTTCGTCGCCATGGATGCGTTCCTAAAGCAAGATGCGTGCCGCTATTCGGCGTGCACGTCGGGCGACTCGTCGTCCAGCGTGGGCTTCTTGCGGGTGGCAAGGCTCAGGTCGCGGTGGGCGACGGACACCCTGTACCCCTTCGACTTCAGGTAATCGCCGGTGGATTCGGCCAACGCGACGCTTCGGTGCTGGCCTCCGGTGCATCCGACGCCGATAGCGAGCTGCTGCTTGCCTTCGGCCACGTATCCCGGCATCACCACGTCGAGAAGCGCCTGCCATCGCTTCCTGAACTCGATGGTCTCGTCGCGGAGCATGACGAAGTCGCGCACGGGCGCGTCGAGCCCCGTAAGGTCGCGCAGGTCGGGGTTGTAGTACGGGTTGGGAAGGAAGCGCACGTCGATCACAAGGTCGGCGTCGGTCGGCGCCCCGTGCTTGAACCCGAAGGAGTAGACGGTGACCGCAAGCCCCTTCCGCTCGCCGCCGGAGTCGAATATCGAGCGCAGTCGGTTGCGCAGCTCCTGGGGCATCATGTCGGTGGTGTCGATGACGTAGTCCGACGCGTCGCGTATGCCCATCAGCATGTTGCGCTCGCGCTGTATCCCCTGGGCTATCGTGGCGCCCTCGACGCAGAGCGGATGGCGCCTCCTGCTTGACTTGTAGCGCGACACCAGCTTGCCGTCGTCGGCGTCGAGGAACACCACCGTGAAGTCGATGCCCCTCTCCTTCAGCTCGGAAAGGGCCTCCATGAGCGACCCGAAGTACTCGCCGTTGCGCGCGTCGCACACCATGGCAAGCTTTTTGTGCTCCCCTTCCTTGCCTGGAAGCCCGTTGAGTTCGACCATGCTCACGATGAGGTTGGACGGTATGTTGTCTACGCAGAAGTAGCCCATGTCCTCGAAGACATGCATCGCCTCGGTGCGGCCGGCGCCGCTCATTCCCGTGACGATGACGATGTCGGGCATGCAGTCCTGCGTCGCTTTATCGTTGGACTCGGTCATCTTCGTTGCTCCCATCGCCTTTGAGCCGTTCATTATACTGCTGAAGCACGAGGTGAAGCTCCTCGGCCACGTCGTCGGGAAGCACGCCGGAGCGCTTGATGTCGTCGAGGGAGGCCGCCTTCAGGTTCTTCATGGACTTGAAGTGCCGGAGCAGCGCCTTCTTCCTGACGGGGCCGATGCCAACGACGTCGTCGAGCACGGACGCCGTCATGCCCTTTCCGCGCAGCTCGCGGTGGAACGTGATGGCGAATCGGTGGGCCTCGTCGCGCACCTGCTTCACCAGGTAGAGCGATGCGGAGCCGCCGGGGAGCACGACCGGTCCGCTGTCCTGCCAGGGAACGAACAGCTCCTCGTCGCGCTTGGCGAGCCCCACGATCGGGATGTCGTCGATCCCCATCTCGTCGAACATCGCAAGGGCCGCCGTGAGCTGGGGCTTGCCTCC
>CABVEH010000103.1 GCA_902497215.1 uncultured Eggerthellaceae bacterium
CCCCGCCGCGACCTTGGACGTGACGTCGCTCTGCCTGTCGACGTTCGGGTTCGGCGGAGTGCTGCTGTCGTTCACGGCAGCAGCGAACATGCCGCTGGGCGAACCTTTGGTGTGGGCGCCCTTGGTGGTGGGCGCATTGTGCCTGGTGTTCTTCGTGCGCAGGCAGAAGGGTTTGACGCTCCCGCTGGTGGACCTGCGCATCTTCGATTTCAAGGGCTACCGCGCGAACCTGGTATCGCAGTGCTTCCTTTACGGATGCTTCGTGGGCATGACCCTGATAATCCCGCTGACGGTGGTGGAGGCCGCGGGCTACACCACCTTCGATGCCGGGCTGGTGCTGTTCCCCGGCGCATTGGCCGCGCTGGTGTTCGAGCCTGGGGCCGGCTGGCTTTCCGACAGGTTCGGGACCAGGCGCGTGGCCATAGCTGGAGGCGTGATGCTGTCGCTGGGCGCGGTGACCATAGCGTTCGTGCCCGTGTCGGCGCCGCTATGGGTGTTCGCCGCGTGCCAGGCGGTGCGGTGCATGGGGCTGACCACCTTGATTCCTTCCACCACCGCAGCAGCCTTGGGCCCGCTTGGGAAGGCAGGCATAACCACCGACGGCTCGGCGACCTTGATCATGTGCCGCCAGATATCGGCCGCGCTGGCCACCGCCGTGATGGTATTCCTGCTGAAGCTGTTCACCACTCCCGAGACTCCCGTGCTGGGCTATTCGGTGGCGCTGGGGTTCAGCGGCATGCTCGCGCTGCTGTGCCTTCTGTGCGTGGTCCTTTTCGTGCACGACGGGAAAGGGGAGTCCGATGGCTGACGGACGGCGCAAAGGGACGCGATGCGCGGTATGCGTCATGTGCGGCCGCTGCTTCGAGGACGATGCGCCGGATTCGGGCGCACGGCCCGTCAAGTGGACCGGGACCCGCTGCGACGTGTGCGTCAGCTGCGGGAAGTGTGCTGAGGCCTGGGGCCTTGTGGGGGCTGATGCCTCCGATGCCGATTCGGGTCCGACCAACTGGGCCGACGCCTTCAAGGTGATGGACACGGGAAGCGCCGGGGCGCCCCCACCGGTGACGGGCGCGCCAGGCATGGGCGGCTCGCAAGACGATGCGGGCGGCCCTGCAGCATCCGCAAAGCCGTCGAGCTTCGCCTGCCTGAAGAGAGGGGCCGACGGCGAGGGCCCGGACACTTCGACCGGGGCCACCCCAGGCGTGTCCAGCGCCTGCAAGGAGCACGGGTTCGACGACATGGAGAAACTGATCGACAAGCTGGGAATCAAGCCACCGGGAGTTGCGTGAGGGGAGGTGACACTGCTCGGGTCTTTTGTCACATTTGCCCGCCCCCTGACGGGCAAATGTGACAAAAGACCCGAGCAGTGTCACCTCCCATCCGACATCCGAAGGGAGAGCTAGGAGGCTTTCATGAAGGAGACGTTCATGGCAAGCGTGGGGCTCGCGCTTAAGGAGCGCGAGCTGGAAGACCTTCTCGCTGCCCGCAACAACGATTACGACTACACGGTGAAGGTGGTGCGCGCAGGCGGCGACGGCGAGGCGCTGTTCGGCAAGATAGTTCGCGACTCCTACGCGGACAACTGCCGTGACCCGGAACTTCGCGGAAGCTTGCTGACCGTGGGAGGCTACGACCTGTCGCTTCTCCACGATGCGGCGAAGTCCATCGCTTCCGGGCGCTACGACACGGGCGACCGCGACTCCGACCAGCGCGTGGTGGGCATGGTGTTCTGCGACTTCGGCGACGACGCCTTCAGCCTGCTCGCTCGCTACATGCCCTATTCCGCATGCTTCTACGACGTGGAAGCGCGGCAGCTGACCGCCGCATGCGGGCGCAGCCTGGGCGAGCGCGAGAGCTACTCCAACCTGTTCTACGGCACCGCCGAAGGCGGGGGAGTGGCGTTCTCGAACGACGAGGCGACGCTGCAGGCCGTTCTCCGACAGGCAGGCGGGGGCGAAGTTCTGCCCGTTGCCCCCAACTCGTGCTATTCCGAAGGCGTCTTCCGCTCGTACCAGGAGGCCGAGTATTCCGCCACCGACCAGGACGGCATCCGCGCCGACTACACGAACGCCCGCGGCATCATCGAGCTGGTGAACGGCATGCTGGAACGCGCGGCCGACGGCTCGCTGCGCCAGACCATCGGGCGTCTGTTCGACGAGTACTTCGACTCCGACGAGGCACGCCGCCGCATCGAGGAGTTCGCGCGGGACGGCATGGAGGGCCAGGTGCAGACCGAGCTGCGCAGACTGGCGAAGGACAGGCTGGACGAGCTGTGCGCCGACACCCAGGTTGACGCCAGCCTGCAGCAGCGTTACAAGCAGGTGCTCGACGACTTCATCGGGCGCGAGGCCGTGCCGCATTACAATGTCGTGAACATCGACGGCATGGAAAAGGCCACCACGGGATGCGCCTACTACCACGAGAAGTTCGAGCAGGTTCTCACCCAGGTGCAGTTGGACGAGCCGGTCATGCTGATCGGCCCCGCCGGATCGGGCAAGAACTTCGCGGTGGCCCAGATCGCAGAAGGGCTGGGCCTTCCCATGCATTACACGAACAACGCGTCAAACGAGTTCAAGCTGACCGGGTTCATCGACGCCGGCGGCTCCTACCGTGACACCGAGTTCTACAAGGCGTTCAAGAACGGCGGCGTGTTCTTCCTCGACGAGATCGACAACTCCGACCCGTCTGCGCTGATCGTCATCAACTCGGCGCTTGCGAACGGCTACATGGCCTTCCCGCACGAGACCATCGAACGTCATTCCGACTTCCGCTGCGTGGCGGCCGCCAACACGTGGGGCGCGGGTTCGAACCTGCAGTACGTGGGCCGAAACGTGCTGGACGGCGCCACCCTCGACCGGTTCGACATGGTGTTCTTCGACTACGACAGGAAGCTGGAGCGGGCGCTGTACCCCTCCGACGACCTGCTGGAGTTCATGTGGGCCGTGCGCGACGCCACCGACCGCTGCCGCATCCCGCACATAGTATCCACGCGCGCCATCGCCAAATGCTACAAGAAGGAGAAGTATGGCATGGACACGGAGACCATCCTGCGCACCAACGTGGTGCGGGGGCTCGCCCAGGACGACCTTAACATGATAGTAGGCGCCGTGCGCGACGTTCCCGACGACAACCCCTACCTTGCTGCGCTGAAGACGATCCGGGTCACGCGGTAACGCGCGGGCTGCTGGGCGGCGAGGCTGCAATGCGAGGCTGGGACTACAGGACCTACTGGAAGGGCGAGAACCTGGTCCGCCGCTTCACGTTCGACTCGCTGGAGGACTACCTGGCCTACTTGGAGGGCGCGCAGGTGCAGGATGCGTTCGCGGGCGGCGCCGCGTCCGAGCTTGGAAGCGCGGAATTCACGGGAACGGACAGCCTTCAGCAGGCCATCGAGCTTGCGCGGTACGGCTGGCACGAAGGCTTCGGGAAGCTGGTGCACCTGACCGAGACGGTTAAGCGCGCCATGGACTACTCGCCGCAGGTGCACAGCACGTTCCACGACTACGTGGGGTTCGCGCCGGACGTGAAGGCTTACATGGAGGGCAGCCCGCTTTCCATGATCAACGCCCCCGTGGTGCAGAAGCCGCACATAAGCGTGTACATGAACACCTCCATCGACGGGTTCGTCGACGAGGCGGACGTTTACCGGCGCGGGGCTGCGGTGCTGGCCATCGCCGAGGTGGTCGAGGCGTGCGGGATCATGGTGGACCTGCACCTGTTCGAGATGTCGTTCATAGACAAGGACGTGATGCTGGCCGAGTTCGCCGTGAAGGCCCGCGACGAGAGGGTGAACCTCGCGAAGCTTCACTTCCCGTTGTGCCATCCGTCGTGGATCCGCCGCCTGAACTTCCGCCTCATCGAGACGATGCCGAACGTGACGCAGGCGTGGGCGGGGTCGTACGGCATCCCTGCCGAGCGCAGGATGATGGAAAGCGTGCTCGAACTTGCAGAGGGCGACGTGCTGGTGCCCACGTTGGACGAGATGAAGAAATCGTGCCAAGGGGCGTTCGCTTTCGACACATCGGATGCGAAGGCTGGCCTCGTGGGGAACGCAAACGGCCAAGGCGCGTCGTTGGATGCGTCCCGACGAAAAACCCATCCTGCCGGGTCCGAAGAAGCCGAGGTCGTGGCCGTGGCGCGGCTGATCGCCGACGCAATCAACCCGGCGCTTCCCGACGACAAGAAGCTCGCCTTCAAGGCTCGGTCGTGAAGGGAGGCAGATGGGACAAAGCTAGCTACATGTTCGACGCGCTTTCGGGACGGTCCTAAAAGCGCACCGCAGTTCGATTCTTGGAACCCATTCAGACGCATGACAGAGGAGAAAACATGCCAATCCGCACAGTTCACGACGTGAAGCTCAACGTCAAGCCGATCTTCTTCAGCATGGAGCACAAGTACTACTACGAAGGCCCCTGCCGCATGGCTTCGGGCGAGGCGTTGGAGCCCGGCTTCGACGTCATCATCAACGGGAAAATATACAAGGGCTTCCAGCAGGCCATCGACTTCAACCTGCGCAACGACGACAGGTTCGAGGTGCTGGAACCCGTGGTGGTGAAGTCCACCGACGACTGGGACATCAAGGAGGAGTGGTTCGCCGAGATGCTGGCCGACGACCAGGTGGCCGACTTCTACCTGATCAACACCGCGTTCGGCACGAACACCCTGATAGAGGAATTCGTGCTGCGCACGAGCAAGCCCGTGGCCGCCAACCCGTTCAAGATGTTCGGCCAGCTGTGCTTCGGGTCATCCGTGCGCCGCGGCGCCGACATCGTGTTCGCGCTGGACTGGAACGAGCTGAAGCGCAAGATGCTGGACGTGCGCGCCGAGAAGTTCATGCGCGAGGCCAACATCCTGCTGGCGCCCAGGTTCGACGGCACGAAGGCCATGGTGGGAGGCACCGACAGCTTTGACAGCCTGACGAGTGTGCGCGACAAGTGGGGGACCAACTTCCGCTTCGTCAACCTGCACGAGGTATTCGACATGATGGAGCCGCTTCCCGAGGGCGGCAACCACACCACGCCCGGGCGCGTGACCATGAACCTGACCCCCGACGAGCTGAAGTGGTGCGAGGATTTGGCCGACGAGCTTGCGAAGGGCGCGTGCGACTGCCAGGTGGAACACGACTACATCGTCAACTCGCTGAAGGCCTACAAGGTGGTCGACAAGCTGATGGACTACTACGACTGCTCGGGCTTCTCGGCCCCAT
>CABVEH010000104.1 GCA_902497215.1 uncultured Eggerthellaceae bacterium
AGAAGTTCCACAGGTCGTAGGCGATGATGAACACCCAGGTCATGTCAGGCCACAGCATGTCCTGGCGCTTCTTCGAGATGTAGATTCCGAACCAGCCGGTCATGCAGGCGATGTTCAGAAGCCCGGCCACGCCGTTGAACACGTTGTGCCACCCGCCGTTCAGAAGCACGCCCTCGTCGGTGACGAAGCTGGAGTCCCAGGCGACGATCGCGCTCTCGAAGTCGCTGGCGACGGCGATGAGGATGTTGATGGCCACGATCACGAACGGGAACGCCTTGAACCAGTGCGAGCGCCCGATCTTGCCCCAGCTGTACTTCAGGGCCATGAAGCCGATGCATCCGGCCGTTGCCGCGTACACCTTCGCGTAATGGAACCAGCCGCCCATCGTCAGGTAGGTGGGGTTGTTGAGAGCCCATTCGGCCCCCATCGCCGCGCCGACCTCGACGGCGATGCAGTACACGGTCATCGCGGCGCACACCCCGATGAACATGAAGATCCCGCCAGCCTTGGTGCGGCGGGCGAACTCGTTCAGCAGGATCAGCGCCGCAAGCACCATGAACAGTCCGATCCACTGATATAGGGCGTTAGGCCCATAAACGTCGAAAAGCATCTTTTCCTCCTTTGCTCGCTTTACGACCTGTCCATATGGAGCGTCTGCGCAATCACGTCGGCGATGACGGAATCGTCCGCATCGGGGTGCTTGCGCAGATACCCGATCACACCCATGATGAGAATGTAGAACGTCTCATACAGGTGATTGATCCGAATCTCGTGGCGCGCTTCGTAGTCGCGCACCGTGGTGTCAAGGATGTACTTCGTCGCATGGTCGGCCACGCGGTTCTCGAACATGAGGTACAGCTCGGCGTTCTCCTGCGAGGCCAGCGCTATGTGGAAGGGGTCGTTCTCGAAGAGGCAGACGCGCAGAAGCTTCACTACGGACGAAAGCGCGTGCTCGATGTCGCCTTCGCGGCGCCCCTCGTTCCAATGCCTGAGGGCCTCGAGGAATTCGTCCGTGTAGGCGTCCATGACCGCCGACGTCAAGGCGTCCTTGTCGGGGAAGTAGTGATAGAAGAGCGTCCGGCTGACGCCGACGCGCTGCGCAACGTCCTTGATGCTGGTGCGGGCAAGGCCGCGCTCGCGGTAAAGCTCGCAGGCGGTCTCGATTATCTGCGCGCGCCTTTCGTCGTAGTCAAGCTTGCGCGGGCCCCCTTCTTGGCTCGTCTTCGCTGTGTTCGAATGGCTTGCGTTCATGGTTCCCCCGCGCATCTTGCTGCTTGACGTTTCGAAAGATACTTCCATTGTTGACGCAGGGTCAATTAACACAATTGACAAAGCGTCAATATTGGCGGGAAGGCACAGAAGTGTTACCTCCGCGTTAAGCTTTTCCCTGTCACATCGCGCAAAAAATCCGGGAATTTGCGCACATTTCCGCCGTGGGGCGCGTTAGGCGTCGTAGAAGGAGGGAAGCGGTTGGAACCGTCCATCGACTCAGAGGGGTGCAAGCCAGAAGGCGGCAGGCGCGTTAGCAGCCAGGCGTCTCCGGCCGACCTGGCCGCCGATTTCGCCGAGGCCCATTACGACGAGGTGTTCCGCTATTGCGCGCGCCGCCTGCCCACCCGGGAGGACGCTCAAGACGCCGTGCAGGAAGTGTTCCTTCGACTTGTGCGCAGCCGGGCGCTCTACGAAAGGCGGGGAAAGCCGCTGGCCTACCTGTACACCTGTGCGCGGAACGTGTGCGCCGACTTCTACCGACGCCAGCCGCTTGGCGGCCGGACGGCGCAGGTCGACGAGGAGGCGCTGGCCGATCCCGCGCAGGGATGCGCGGAAAGCCGGCTGGTCATGAAGGACGCCTTGTCGCGCCTTGACGAAGAGGAGAGGGAAGTCGTGGAGCTGCGGTACGGACAGGATCTGAGCATGGCCGATGTCGCCCGCATCGTAGGGAAGTCGCGGTTCGCGGTCCGAAGACTTGAGTTGAAGGCGCTGGACGCGCTCAGGCGCACGCTTGGAGGCGAGTGACATGGGAACACGCACGATGGAAGACGAGCTTCGGGCGTACTACGCCGCCGATGCCGCACCTGTCGACGTCGGCGAGAAGTCGCGCGTCGTGCGGCTGGTCGCCGCCGAGGCGGCAGGACAGGAAGGCGCGATGCTGGCGTCGGAAACCCCGTTCTGGAGGTTCGTGGCCGGGCAGCTGCGCTTCGTAAGCCCAGCGGCGTGGGCGATGCAGGCCGCCCTGCTGGCGGCGTTGCTGGCGGTCGTGTTCGCGTCCGGGTTCGGCGCGGCGGCGACGCTATTCGCGATGTCGGCTGCCGTCCTTTCCGTGGCGCTGGCGGTCCCCTCGGTGTTCAGAAGCTTCGACTTCCGCATGGACGAGCTGGAATACTCATGCCGTCACGACTGCGTGCAGGTGCTGGCCGCCAGGCTGGTGCTGTTCGGCCTGGCCGACGTGCTGTGGCTTTCCATCGTGGTGGCGGTGGCGCCGTCGTTTGCGGAAAGCGACCCGTTCCGCATGTTCCTGTACGCGTGCACGCCCTTCTTCGCCTTCTGCGCGGCAAGCTTCCACATCGCGCGGCTGCGTCGGGGCGACGTGGCGAAGTCATGCGCCGTGGCGGCATGCGTCGTCGTCGCTGCCATATGGGCGGCGGGGGCGGCGTTCCCGCACTGGTACGCCGAGCTTTCGGTGCTTGCCTGGACGGGGGCGCTAGTGGCGGCCGTGGCCCTTGCGGCCTACGAGGCGCGGCGGCTCGTCGCGCACCTGTCCGTAGGCGTATCGGTGCAGGCCGCGCCCGACTTTGCATAGACAAATACCTGTTGGCGGCCACGTCCTGCGCCGCCTGCACGATCGAAGGGGGAGAACATGGAACTCGTGTTGGACCGGGTTTCGAAGCAGTTCGGAAGCGCAATAGCCGTAGACCGAGTGAGCGCGGCCTTCGGGCCGGGGGTCTATGGGCTTCTTGGCGCGAACGGCGCCGGAAAGACCACGCTGATGCGCATGATATGCGACGTGCTGAAGCCCACATCGGGAAGCGTGCTGTGGAACGGCGCGCCCATAAGTCGGCTGGGGGCGGACTATCGAAGCCAGCTGGGATACCTTCCCCAGGACTTCGGTTACTACCCCGAGTTCACGGCCATCGACTTCATGATGTACCTGTCGGCGTTGAAGGGGCTCGACTCCAAGACGGCGCGGCGCAGGTCCTACGAGCTTCTGCACCTGGTGGGGCTGCGCGACGTCGCCAAGCGCAAGGTGCGCACGTTCTCGGGCGGCATGAAGCAGCGCCTGGGGATAGCGCAGGCGGTGATAAACGACCCGTCGGTGCTGGTGCTCGACGAGCCCACCGCCGGGCTAGACCCGAAGGAGCGCGTGCGCTTCCGCAACCTGATAGCGTCGTTGGCCCAGGACAAGGTGGTCATGCTGTCGACGCATATCGTGTCGGACGTCGAATACATAGCCGACGAGATCCTGGTGATGAAGGCAGGGTCGATCATGGCGACGGGCACCGTCGAGGAGATCGTGCAGGGGGTAGCAGGATGCGTGTGGGAATGCGTCATGGCGCCGCGCGAGGCGGACGCGATGGCGGCCAGGACCACGGTTGGCAACCTGCACTACGACCGCGACGGAATGGCGGTCGTGCGCCTGGTCTCCAAGACGCGTCCGCACGAGGCCGCCCGCCAGGTGACCCCGACGCTGGAAGACGTCTACCTTTACCTGTTCGACGAGCGGTGGGCTCGTCGAGCACCAGCGAGCCGCATCGCCGAGCGGAAGGGGGCGCCACCATGGGTAGCCTGGTCAAGTACGAGGTCAAGAAGATCGTCTCGCGCCGCGTGACCCAGGTGGCCTTGGCTGTCATCCTGGTGCTGCTTGCGGCGGTGTCGCTGCTCAACGTGTCGTCGCAGTACGCGCTCGACCCGCAGCACATCAACGTGGAGTTCGAAGGAACGCAGGCCATAGCCCAGCAGAAGGCTGACGCCCAGGCGCTGTCCGGTCCCATAACCGACGAGAAGGCAACCGAGCTTCTTCGCGAGCTGCAGTCCTACATCGGGGAAGACGGCGAAATCAAGCCGGAATACCGCTGGGAAAACCCCGTGAAGACCGAAGACATGGAGAGCTACTGGCAGTTCCATGCCGCCAACGGGAAGTACTTGTCGCTGATCGTCGGCCCGTGGTCGCAGGGCTACGAGATGCCCGTTACCGTTGCTTCGCGCATAGACACCAGCCAGACGGTCGACCTGTACGGGCAGGCCAGAGCGAAGGTGGAAGCGGGGCTGTCGGGCGCAAGCGCCACGTTCGATTACAGCGACGCCGAGCGCGAGTTCTGGCAAGCCAAGGCCGCCGAGGTGAAGACCCCCGTGGAATACGGCTATGCGGGCGGTTGGAGCGACTTCATGGACATGTCGCAGTTCCTGCTGTTCGCGCTGCTGGCCATGGTCATAGCCTGCGCCGGCGCCTTCAACGTGGAGTACCGCGACAAGACCGACGCGGTGCTGCTGTCCACGCGTCTGGGGAAGTCGAAGCTGAGCATAGCGAAGGCGGTGGCTGCCATCATGGTGGCTACCGTGGCGTACCTGCTGGCGACCGCTGTGGTTCTGGGGGTTCCGCTTCTGCTGTTCGGCAGCGACGGCGCGGGGCTTCCCCTGCAGGTCAGAAGCCTGTCCAACACCTATGGGCTGAGCATAGGACAGGCATGTGCGGCAGTATGCCTGATTGGCTACGCCATCATGCTGGGACTGCTTGGCCTGGTGCTGGCGTTGTCGTCGAAGATGCGCTCGCAGATGGGCATACTGGCCATCGCCGCGGCCGTGGTGCTGCTTCCCATGTTCGTCCCTCAGCTGCAGTCCAGCCTTGCGAACCATGTGGTCTACCTGTTCCCGTACTTCGCGTTGGACCCTGCCAACCTGTTCGGAATCGTGTCCTACCAGGTCGGTCCCGTGGTCGTGGAATATCCGGTCGTGCTGGCGGTTCTGTACCTGCTGGAGTTCGCCGCCGGGATAGCCTTCGCGGTGCGCAGCTTCTCGCGGCATCAAGTAGCCTGATTGTGACAGCTGGGGCTGCGTGACAAGAGGTCGGGTCATTTGTCACATCCCGCGGGATGTGACAAATGACC
>CABVEH010000105.1 GCA_902497215.1 uncultured Eggerthellaceae bacterium
CCTCGACAAGGCCACTCCGCCGCCGTTCTCCGCGGACATCTTGACCGCGCGCTCCAGCAGGCGGGAATGCAGGTAGAAGACGTCGCCAGGATAGGCCTCGCGTCCGGGCGGGCGGCGAAGGGTCAGCGACATCTGGCGGTAGGCCACGGCCTGCTTGGACAGGTCGTCGTAGACGATGAGCACGGCGCGGCCCGGGTTGTCGGCCGACGCGGGCTGGCCGTTCTCGCCGTTGTAGATGAAGAACTCGCCCATCGCGGCGCCGGCCATCGGGGCGATGTACTGCAGCGGCGCGGAGTCGGACGCGTTCGCGGAGACGATGATCGTCTTCTCCATGACGCCGTAGCGCTCGAGGGTTTCCACGACGCCTGCGACGGTGGAAGCCTTCTGGCCGACGGCGACGTAGATGCAGATCATGTCGGTCTCTTTTTGGTTGATGATGGCGTCGATCGCGATGGCGGTCTTGCCGGTCTGGCGGTCGCCGATGATGAGCTCGCGCTGTCCGCGACCGATCGGCTGCCCTCTGCCTGGATCGGGCCCTTGCCGTCGATGGGCATGCCCAGCGGGTTCACGACGCGGCCAAGCAGGCCCTTGCCGGCAGGCACCTCGACGATGCGGCCGGTGGTGCGCACCTGGTCGTTTTCTTTAATAGCGGCGACATCACCCAAAAGCACGGCGCCGACCTCGTCCTCTTCGAGGTTCTGGGCCAGGCCGTAGACGGTCTTGCCACCTTCCCCCGTGAATTCGAGGAGCTCGCCTGCCATTGCGTCACGGAGACCGTCGACGCGGGCAATTCCGTCGCCGACCTGGATGACCGTGCCGACTTCGCGGGACTGCACGTTGACGTTCAGTGCGTCAAGCTGCTTGCGCAGTGCCTCGTCAATAGCCTGAGCGGTGATTTCAGTCACTAGTTTTCACCTCCATCGTTCTCCTTGAGCGTGTGGCGCGCCTTGTTGAGCTGCGAAATTACGCTGGCGTCGATGCGCATGCCGTTGACGCTCATGATTATGCCGCCCAGAATTGACTTGTCGATGCTCTCGTTGAGCACCGCTTTGCACCCTAAGTCGGCCTCTGTCTTTTCCTTGATTTGCTTGCGCAGGCCGTCGTCGAGCGGCACCACGGTGGTGACGTCCACGACGCAAAGGTTGAGCTTGTCCGCGACCACGTCCTCGTAGGTGTGGTAGACGCGCGACAGCAGGTCTGCGTCCCCGTTCTGCGCCATGACGGCCACGACCTCGCGAAGCGCGGGGTTGCAGTCGGCGAAGACCGCGCGCGCCAGCCCGTGGCGCTGCTCGGGGGTGTAGTCGGGGTTCGACAGCGCAATGGTCAGGTCCATGTCGGAATAGATCAGCTTCAGCAGCTGGGCCAGCTGGTTGCGGACCTCGACCACCGAATCCTGGGAGCCTGCGTCGTTCGCTGCGTCGAACAGGGTCTGGGAATAGACCTGGACCTTGCCCTTCTGCACAAGCCTGTTAGTTGCCATTGAAGCTACCTGCCTCTTTTACGTACTTCTCGATGATGGCGCGGTGCTCGCCCTCGGTAAGGTCGTTACCGATGAGCTTCGCGGCCACATCGACCGAAGTGTCGGCTATGGAAGCCTGCAGCTCGGCAATGGCGGCCTTCTTCTCAGCCTCGATGGTGGCCTTGGCCTTCTCGATCATGTCGGCGGCCTCGGCCTGCGCCTTGTGCTGGATGTCGGCCTTCACGGCATCGCCCGTCTCGCGGGCGTCGGCGATGATCTGGGTCGCCTGCGCCTTCGCGTCGTCCAGCTGCTTCTTGTACTCCGCAAGCACGCGTTCGCTCTCGATCTTGGCTTCCTCGGACTTCTTCAGGGCCTCCCTGATGGTGTTCTCGCGCTTCTCCAGCATGCCGTTGAACATCGGCCAGCCGAACTTCGCGAGTATGATCCAGAGGATGATGAAGGCGATCAGCATGGGGATGAACTCGAGCATATCCGGAAGGATGGCCGAGATTCCGCCTGACGCCTCCTCTTCGTTGGCGAACGCGAGCGCAGGGAAAGCAAACGAGGACGCCAGCGCGCCAGCGACGACTGCGCCTATCCTGTTCGCCTTTTTCGCTCTTGTCTTCACGTTTTCCCCTTTCTAGCCTTATTCGGCGTGATATACCGGTCAGACCAGAAAGTTACATGATGAACGCGAGCACGAAGCCGATGAGCGCGAGGGCTTCGGCGAGGGCGGCGCCAAGGATGAAGTTGGTGAACAGACGTCCCTGGAGCTCGGGCTGGCGGGCGGTACCGACGCAGCAGCCGTAGCAGGCGATGCCGATGCCGATGCCAGGGCCGATGGCGCCGAGGCCATAGCCAACTACCTTCAGTGCGGCAAGAACCATTGTAATTTCCACAGTTTCCTCCTTTTTTCGTTTTGAGCCTGTTTTCTCAAAACACTTTCACATATGGTCGCCGGCGATGTGGATTCGCCGGATGAACCCGAACGGGTGGGTGGCCCCGAGGGGCCGGCAGCCTCTAGTGAGCCGAGGTGGCCAACTGCACGTACACGGCGCTGAGCACGGTGAACACGTAGGCCTGCAGGAACGCGACGAGCGTCTCGAGCGCGTACATGAACACCAGAAGCAGGAACCACGGAATGGTGAGCACGCCGCTTACCAGGTCGAACGACTGGATGCCGGCCGTCAGGAACACCGTGGACGCCAGCGCGAAGATGCCCAGCACCATGTGGCCCGCGAACATGTTGCCGTAAAGTCGGACGGCAAGGGTGAGCCAGCGGATGACGCAGCTGAACAGCTCGAGGAACCAGATGATCGGCACCATGACGACGGGAAGCCCAGCCGGTGCAAACGTCTTCAGGTATCCGATGCCGCCGTGGGCCTTGACGCCCCAGAAGTTGAAGTAGACGAAGGAGATGGTAGCGAGCGCCCAGGTGACCGATATGGTGCCGGTGGCGGTCTTGGCGCCCGGAATCAACCCGATGAAGTTGGCCACCAGGATGAAGAAGAACATGGTGGCGATGAAAGGCACGTGCTTCTTGAAGCCGTGCCCGATGATTCCCTCGCCGATGTCGTTGCGGCACATCTGGTAGCCGTACTCCACCGTGTTGAGGAACTTGTTCGTCGGGATGAGCGTGAGCTTGCGCGCAGCGACCAGCACGACCACGCAGGTGACGATCCATGCGATGATCATGTAAAGGA
The DNA here is from genome assembly GCA_902497215.1 of uncultured Eggerthellaceae bacterium. The sequence continues at coordinate 3,163 of CABVEH010000105.1, forward strand.
TGTACTGCGTGATGCCGAACTCGGCGGTTCCGATCACGATCTGCGAATCGAACGAGGCGCTTAGATGCGGCACGTTCGCCGCGAGCATGTCGAGTGGATTCACTTTGTTACCTTTCCTTGCTGTTGCTCCTCGACCTTATGACGCCGAAGACGATGGCCACAACCGAAAGTGCCACGGCCTCGGCGAGCACGAAGGGCATCGCGTAGTCGCGCGCCACCACGACGCATAGGATGGCCAGGGCGAACATGACCACGAACGAGACGACGAGACTCAGGATAAGGATGCTCATGTGCCCGAAGTTGCTGGTCGACGTGACCTTCTTGGTCATGTTCAACCCGAAGAGCAGCGGCAGGAAGCCGACCACTCCCGACAGCAATCCGCACACGATAGCGATTATCAAGTCTCGCCCCCGTCATAGTTGCACGTTGCCCGGCAAACGCCAAGATGCGCGCTACGACACTTTCCCCTCTAAAGCCACAAGCAATGATAATGGAGAAAATGTGAGAGTGCGGATAGAAAGCCGAAGAACCGGGACGAATGGTAGGGCGAGTGGAGGGCGAACGGAAGGCGCGCCGCAGCCTCGCGAAGTTTGGTTCGCATCGTCCCAGCGCCCGTGACACTGCTCGGGTCTTCTGTCACATTGGGCTGCAAACTAGCCTGAACAAAGATCATTCGGCCCAATGTGACAGAAGACCCGAGCAGTGTCACGGCGCCTCGGGCCATCGGCAACGCAATGCGCGCTACTCGCCGAAGACGCGCACCTTCATGCCGGCTTCCTGCAGCATCTCCATGGCCAGCTCGTCGGGGTATGGGTTCTGGTAGACGATCTCCTCGATGCCCGCGTTGATGATCATCTTCGCGCACACAACGCACGGCTGCGTGTTGACGTAGATCTTGGACCCCTCTATGACGGGGCCGTACTTCGCCGCCTGGATGATGGCGTTCTGCTCGGCATGCAGCCCGCGGCATATCTCGTTGCGCTGGCCCGAAGGAATCCCCAGCTCCTGGCGAAGACATCCCACCTGGGCGCAGTGCGCAAGCCCCGACGGCACGCCGTTGTAGCCCGTGGCCAGTATGCGGTTGTCCTTGACGATGACGGCGCCCACCGCGCGGCGCATGCACGTGGTGCGGGTGGCGACCTCGTTAACCAGCTTCATGAAGTATTCGTCCCAGCTGGGACGCGCGTCGTTGGTCATGATCAGTACTCCAAGTCTGGGTAGAGCGGATGGGCGGCCAGAAGCCGCGCGCTGCGCTCGCGGATGTTAGCCAGGGCTTCCTCGTCTTCGGGGTTGAACACGGCCTGTGCTATGGACTGCCCCACCTCGTAGAAGTCGTCCACGTCGAAGCCTCGCGTGGTGCAGGCCGCCGAGCCAACGCGTATTCCGCTGGCCACGAACGGCGAGCGCTTCTCGTTGGGAATGGTGTTCTTGTTGACGGTGATGCCGACGGTCTCCAGCAGTCGCTCGGCGTCCTTGCCGGTGACGTCAGCCGCCGTGAGGTCGACCAGGCACAGGTGGTTGTCGGTTCCGCCCGAAACCAGCCGCAGGCCGCCGTCGGTGATGCCGCGGCCCAGCTCGGCGCAGTTGTCGACGACGTGCTCCATGTACTCCTTGAACTCGGGCTGCATGGCCTCGCCGAAGGCGACCGCCTTCCCCGCAACGACGTGCATGAGAGGGCCGCCCTGCGATCCGGGGAACATAGCCTTGTCCACCTTCTTGGCGATCTCCTCGTCGTTGGTGAGGATGAAACCGCCGCGCGGGCCGCGAAGGGTCTTGTGGCTGGTGGAGGTGACCACGTCGGCGTAGGGCACGGGGCTTGGGTGCACGCCTGCGGCCACGAGGCCGGCGATGTGGGCCATGTCCACCATGAGGTAGGATCCGGCGCCGTGGGCGATGTTCGCCAGGCGCTGGAAGTCGATGATGCGGGGATAGGCC
>CABVEH010000106.1 GCA_902497215.1 uncultured Eggerthellaceae bacterium
CGGGCAACCCCAAGCACGCCGACATCTTCCTCGTCACCGGCTCGGTCAACGAGCAGAACATCGGCGTCGTGAAGGAGATATACGACCAGATGCTCGAGCCCAAGGTCGTCGTGGCCTGCGGCATATGCGCGTGTTCGGGCGGCATCTTCCACGACTGCTACAACGTCATAGGCGGAGTCGACCAGGCCATCCCGGTCGACGTCTACGCCCCTGGCTGCGCCGTGAGGCCAGAGGCCCTCATCGACGCTATAGTCGAGGGCGTCGCCGTCCTCGACCAGAAGGCACAGGCCATGAAGTCGGGCGAGAAGCCGAGGGAGGACTAGCATGCAGTTCACGAGCGCATTCCACGACATGGCCGCTGGCACGATCCACGCAGACGCTCAGGCGCGCCTGGCGGACGGCTGGCGGTACGTGCAGATACTCGCCGTCAGCAAGGAAGACGGGGTCGACCTCGTCTATTCCTACATGAAGGACGGCTACCTCGACAACATGGTGGTGCACGACGTCCCGCGCGGGGCGCACGTGCCTTCCATCAGCGACGTCTTCTTGGAGGCGTTCGTCTGCGAGAACGAGATACACGACCTGTTCGGCGTCTCGATAGACGGCATAGCCATCGACTTCCTGGGCAACTTCTACCAGCTGTCCACCGAGAAGCCGATGACGATAATCTCCCCCGAGCAGCTCGCCGAGAGGGAGAAGCAGCGAAAGATAGCTGCAGCCAAGGCCGCCAAGGAGGCGAAGAAGGCCGCCGAGGACGCAGGAGCCACGAAGGGCACAGACGCGGACGCCGACGCCGAGTTCGAGGCCAAGCTTGCCGCCATGGACCCCGAGAAGGCGGCCAAGGTGCGCGCGGCGATGGAGGCCAAGCGAGCCAAGCAGGCACAGGCCGACGGAACGGGGGAGTAGCATGGGCAAGGCATCAGTGATTCCATTCGGCCCGCAGCACCCGGTGCTGCCGGAGCCTCTTCACCTCGATCTGGTGGTCGAGGACGAGACCGTCGTCGACTGCATACCGCAGATCGGGTTCGTGCACCGCGGGCTCGAGAAGCTTGTTGAAACGCGCGACTACAACCAGTTCATATACGTCGCGGAGCGCATATGCGGCATCTGCGCGATGGGACACAGCCTTGGATACGCCGAGACGGTCGAGAGCCTGATGGGCGTCGAGGTCCCCAAGAGGGCCGAATACCTGCGAGTGATCTGGCACGAGCTGTCCCGAGTCCATTCCCACCTGCTCTGGCTCGGCCTTGCCGCCGACGCCTTCGGCTTCGAGTCGATGTTCATGCACTGCTGGCGCCTGCGCGAGCGCATCCTGGACATCTTCGAGAAGACCACAGGCGGAAGGGTCATCCTGTCGGTGGTGTGCGTGGGAGGCGTCGTCCGCGACATCGACACGCAGACGCTTAAGGAGATAGTCACAGTGCTCGACGACATCCGCGGCGACTACGAGAAGATCGTGAAGACGCTGCTGACCGACACCTCCGTGAAGAACCGCACCGTCGGCGTCGGAACCATATCCCGCGAGGAGGCGGCCGCGCTCAGCATGGTCGGGCCGTTCGGCCGCGCCTCAGGGCTTCCCTACGACGTGAGAAGCTTCGGGAAGGGCGCCTATGGCGACCTCGCCGACTTCCAGCCCATAACGGACGACCAGGGCGACTGCTTCGCGCGCGTGAAGGTGCGCTGCCTCGAGGTGCTGCAGTCCTTCGACATCGTGAAGGAGCTTGCCGCCAAGATCCCGGACGGCGACATCGCGGTCAAGGTGAAAGGCAACCCAGCAGACGGCGCCCAGGCGTCCAACGTGCTCGAGCAGCCGCGAGGGGAGTGCTACTACTACGCCCGCGGGAACGGCTCGAAACACCTGGAGCGCATGCGCATGCGCACTCCCACCTCGCAGAACCTTGCGGGAATGACGGTGGCGCTCAAAGGCTGCGACCTCGCGGACGTGAACATGATCATCCTCACCATCGACCCGTGCATAAGCTGCACTGAAAGGTAGCGAGATGGGTAGCTTCAGACTTGGCGGAATGACCTTCGGGTCCCTTTTCAAGAAGCCCGAGACGCTTCTGTACCCTTTCCAGAAGAAGGAGCCTTACGCGGGCCAGAAAGGACACGTCGTCAACGACGTGTCGGGCTGCATACTGTGCGGGATCTGCCAGAAGACGTGCCCGTGCCATTGCATAGAGGTGGACAAGGCTTCGCGAACGTGGTCCATCGCGCCCTTCATGTGCGTCCAATGCGGAAGCTGCGTGCGGGCATGCCCCACGGGATGCCTGTCGATGAGCCCGGAGTACACCCCGGTCGCGGCCACCAAGTACTACGACGAGTTCCCGGTGCCCGAAAAGGAGAAGAAGGCGTCGCAGTCGGCATCCTGAGGCAAATGAGGTCTTTTCTCCACATAAGGCCCACCCTGATGCATGGACTACAAAAAGAGGGTCCCACCTGCTAGAATCTAAGCTTCAAGAACGTGATTCGAAACATCGCTAGGCAGGTTGCGACTTGGCATTGGCTGCAGTTGAAAACAACGCAGACGAAGAGATATCGAACAAGATCCTGACGGCGCCGAACGTGATCTCGGCCGTCAGGCTGGTTCTCGTGCCGATTTACATGTGGCTGCTCTTCAACGGGTACGACGTCGCCGCTCTGGTGCTTTTCTCGATCGCGGCCCTGACCGACTTCGTCGACGGACAGGTCGCAAGGCGCACCCACCAGGTCTCGCGCCTCGGGAAGATTCTCGATCCGGCCGTCGACACGGTTTTGATGTTCACCGGCGTGCTGTGCGTCGTGCTCATCGGAAGGCTTCCCGTCTGGTTCGCTGTGCTCATCATGGCCCGCGAGGCGTTTCTTCTCATAGGCGGGGGAATCCTCATAAAGTGGTACGGCATCACCGTTCCCGTGATCTATCCCGGAAAGGTGGCAACCACCCTGCTGTTCGTGGGATTTGCAGGCATATTCCTGAACGCCCCGGTCTTGCCCGGCCTGGGTTTGACCGATGTGGCGTGGCTCCCTGGGTTCAACGGATCCGATTGCGCCGTCTGGGTCTGGTTCGTCTACGTCGGGCTCGTGCTTCAGATCGCAGTCACGGTGTATTACTGCCGCCAGGCGTGGGTTAAGCTGGCCGACCGCAGGAAGGCCAGGTAACGCGATGCCGGGAAGGGACGGTGGGACGCAGCGAAGGCGCGTCCCGGACTCCAGGCATCAGCAGGCGGCGAGACCGCTCGACCCAGCGGCACGTCGAAGGAACGAAGGACGGCGGGACCCGCATGGGCCGTCGCGCCAGGACGGCTATCGGGGCAACGACCCCCGTCGATACAACGCCGCGTCGTATCCCCCCAAGCCCAACGGCCGCGTCACCGACGGCCGTTCGCGAACGGAAGGACGCGGCGCGCAGCGCAGCCGTGCACAAGGTGCGACCGGCAACCCTCGCCGCAGCGACGGCTCCTTCAAGCCGAAGCCTGCGTCCGCGCCGTTCGCTACGCAAGGTGCGCGCGCAGGGGCTTCCAAGGCCGTATCGTCCGCTGCTGCTGCGGCAGGTTCGACCCTTTCGTCCATCAGCCGCGCATACTCCTCGCTTTGGCGCAGAAGCAAGCCCGTCGCCATCGGGCTCGTCGCGATCCTCGTCGTCGCGGTCTTCTCGCTCTTCTCCCTGCTCTCGCCGCATGACCGCATAGCCGACGGAATCCGGGTAGGGGAGATCGACGTCTCGGGCATGACCGTGGACGAGGCTTCGGCGGCCATAGGCGACAAGTACACGCAGCACCTCAACGCCACCACCGTGTACATCTTCGCCGACGAGGAGACGGCGAACTCCGCAGACGTCGAGCTTCAGATGATCCAGAACGAGGCGCTTGCCGAGCAGCTTTCCTTCGAGGAGGCGCAGAGCAACAAGAAGCTCTGGATAACCTCGGCCGAATCCCTTCAGGCTTCCGTCCCGTCCAAGGACCTCGCACAGGAGGCGCTAGACCTTGGCAACCGGCTTGGGACGCTGGGACGACTGGGGGCATCGGAGGAAGACCTTGCGATAACGCCCAGGGCCACCTACGACGAGTCGATGCTGTCGGGGCTCGTGTCCGACATCAACATGGCGCTGGGCTCTCCGGTCGAGGACTACTCCCTTTCCATCGACGGCGAGGGCGTCTCCGTCGTCGAAGGCCGTGACGGAAGCCAGCTCGACGACAACGAGTTCAAAGGCCGCCTGGACGAGGCGCTGCTGGTCGACGACTCGGCGCTTCAGAAGTTCGTCGCCGACGTGCGCCCCGCCACCTACAAGATCGACCAGGACGCCGCCGAGCTCGCGAAGTCCGCCATACAGGAGGCCGTGCCCGGCTCCGTCGAGTTCGTTTCCGAGGAAAAGACCGTGTCGTTCGACCGGCCGACGCTCATGAGCTGGGTCGCAACCAGGGCAAGCCAGCACGACGGGGCATGGTACCTCGAGCCCTACATCGACGAGGTCAAGGCCTCCAAGGACATCCTCGAAGCCGTCAACGTGCATTCGCTGGGCGAGGACGTGAACGTTTCCATCGACTTCGGCGACGACGGCTCCATCTGGGTGAACACCAGCAAGGACGTCGCAGTCCCCAACATCGAAGGAGCGCTGGACACGCTCGACGGCGACCTCTTCGACTCCTACAGAGGCTCCCTGCAGCCGTCCTCCAGCAGCATCGACGGGTCGATAGGGATAACCACGGACGAAGGCAGGTCCGCGTTCACGCTGGACGAGGCCCTGTCCTACGGGCTCGTGACCGAGTTCTCGTCGTTCACCACCCAGTTCACCAACACGTCCTCCACCGCCAACAGGCGCGACAACATCCACTTGGTTTCCGACGCCATAGGGGACACCGTGGCGAAGGCCGACGGGGGCAAGTGGTCGTTCCTCGACCACGCCGGCCCCATGGAGGAGGAAGACGGGTACAAGGACGCCGGCGTCATAGTCGGAGGCAAGTTCGAACAGGGGGTCGGAGGCGGCGTCTGCCAGGTGGCGACCACGGTGTTCAATGCGGTGTACCAGGG
>CABVEH010000107.1 GCA_902497215.1 uncultured Eggerthellaceae bacterium
CGGTTGGGGTTGCCCTGCCGGCGGAACCCTTCGGGGCGTTCGGACAGGTCGGGGCCGTTCACGAGGAAGTGCTCGCAGAAGCGGCATATCTCCTTGACCGCCATGTCGTAGTCGCGGTCGGGGTTCAACAGCACGGCGAAGTCGTCGCAGACCACGTGGGTCTTGCGCACGCATGCTGCATAGTGGCAGTCGGCCGGGCAAGGCTCGCCCGGGACGTTGTGCGGGCATCTGCCCATCATCTCGTCGTCGCAGCCGCGCCTTTCCCAGCATCTCTCCATCCGCAGCGCTCCGGCCTTACTGGAAGTTCTCCATGAAGTCGGCCGGCATGTCGGCGGGAACCACGCTCGTGACGCCCTCCACGCGGTCCTTGAGCACGCGCTCGACGCCCTGCGAGAGGGTGATTTGCGACATGGGGCAGCCGTGGCATGCGCCCTGCAGCTGCACCTTCACCACGCCGTCGTCGGTCACTTCGACCAGCTCGATGTCGCCGCCGTCGGCCTGAAGGCTGGGGCGGATCGCTTCGAGCACTTCGGCTACTTTTTCCTTGTCTACCATTTCGTGCCTCCTATGGGATCGGTTGTTTTCGAACGAATCATAGCACAGGGCACCCCGTTATCTGGACCAGTCGACGCCTATGATGACGATGACGTTGGCGTCGGAGGTGTAGAAGTCGCCGCCGTTGACGGTCCTGCCGGCGCCTATGTCGCGCACGATCGAGAGCGCGGCGTCCTCGTACTGCTCGCTGGTGTAGACGACCAGCGTCTCGGGATACAGGGTGCCGTCCTGCACGTTCCCAACGCTCAGCACGTTGTACCCCAGCTCGGACAGCATGTTGCCCAGGCTGGTCGCAGCGCCGTCGACCTGGGCGCCGTTGCGCACCTCGACCGATATCTCCTTCTCGTTCACGTCACCCGGAACGCGTTCGATGGAGGCGGGGTCGAGCCCTTGCGACACGGCCTCCATCAAGGCGCCCCAGTCGGACTCGATGCACCTGTAGACCGTGCTTCCGTCCTTCGCCGAAGCGGTCTTCGTGTAAGGCACGACGCATTGGTAGAAGGTTATGGAGTCGGCAGGACGGAACGCGTCGCCCAGTGCCAGCAGCTCGGACGCCGTCCAGTCGGTGTCGATGTAGTTGCTGACGTCGCTGACGATGTTGGCGAACCCGATCCCGCTGGAATCCAGGGCCTTCAAGGCCAGGTCCTTGGTGAACTCCATCCTGTAGGCCGCAGTCGTCTGGAAGCCTCCGGCGACGTTCGTCGCGCGCAACAGCACCATGGCGTCGGAGCCGTCCAGGTCGTGCTCCCCCGGCTTTATGACCAGCGTTCCGGCCTCGGGGTCGTCCACCTCGCTGGACACGTCGATGCTCACGCCTCCCACCAGGTCGGTCATGGCCTCCATGCGCGCAGCGTCGGTGCGCACGTAATGGCTTATGGGGACGCCGGCGAACTTGGATATGGCATACACCGCGCCTTCCTCCCCCAGCTCGGAAGGATAGTCCGACAGGGAGTAGTACTCGCCGTCGGAGAACTCGATGCCTATCTCGGACGGGATGGTGACGAACGTCACGGTGCGCGACTGCTCGTCGACCCGCACGAGCATGTAGGCGTCGTTCGACGGCCTCGTCTTGGCGAATCGGCGGTCGGCGAGGTCGGCGGCGCACAGCACGTAGTAAGGCTGTCCCGGCTGCGCGTCCACCAGAAGCGCCTCCACCTCGGGGCCTGGAAGCTCCAGCCGAGCGTCGGTGTTGCGAAGATAGGCATAGACGCCTGCGGCCGCAGCAAGCAGCAGGGCCACGACAAGCACCAGGCAGACGACGAGCGTCTTCTTCCTGCGCCGACGCCTCACGCCCTCCTCGGCGTAGGTGCCGTGCCTGATCCTTTTCTCGTACAGCTCGTCGCTCTCCATCGAAGCCGGAGTAGGCGCAGGCTCGAGTTTCGTTGCGTGCCTGGGGACCTTCTTCCGCACGGGCCCGGAATGCCTGGGAGGCAGCGGGGCGCTGGTCACGTTCTCTATCTCGTGACGCGTGTTGCGCTTGCGGCTGTGACGGGGCGTCGGCATGCCTACTCGGCCCGGCGTTCGACGTCGGCGCCCAGCGCGCGGAGCTTCTCGCAGTAGTTCTCGTATCCCCTGTCGATGTGGTGTATGTCGTGAACGACCGTGTGCCCGTCGGCCACTATGCCCGCAAGCACCAACGTGGCGCCGGCGCGCAGGTCAGTCGACGACACGGGGGCGCCTTCCAGCCCCTTCACGCCCCTGATGAAGGCGTGGTGGTCCTCAAGCGCGATGTCGGCCCCCAGCCTCATGAGCTCGGCTGCGAACATGAAGCGGTTCTCGAACACGTTTTCCGTGATGATGGACATCCCGTCGGCCAGGGACGCAAGCAGCATGAACTGGGCCTGCAGGTCGGTTGGAAACCCTGGATGCGGGAGCGTCTGGATGTCGGCGGGCTTCAGCGGGCCCTTGCGCGACACGGTTATCCAGTCATCGCCGCATTCCACGTCGCATCCCATGGCCTGCAACTTCACGATGGCCATGCGCAGGAAGTCGGGGTTTATCCCCCTGACGGTGACCGGACCGCCCGTAACCGCGCCGCCCACAAGGAACGTGCCGCTCTCGACGCGGTCGCCCACCGTAGTGTGCTCGCAGGGATGCATGTCGCCCAACGGGACGCCTTCCACGCGGATGCTGCTGGAGCCATGGCCTTCTATCCTTGCGCCCATGGCGTTCAGCATCTCGCACAGGTCGGCTATCTCGGGCTCGCGCGCGGCGTTCTCGATGACGGTGTCGCCCTCGGCCACCACCGCGGCCATGAGCATGTTCTCGGTGGCCCCGACGCTGGGAAACTCCAGCGTGACGTTCGCGCCATGCAGCCCGTTCGGGGTGGATGCGATCAGCGTGCCGTGGTCGACTTCGAACTCGACGCCGAGCGACTCGAGCCCCACCAGGTGCATGTCTATCTTCCTGGCGCCGATCTGGCATCCGCCGGGCATGGCCACCATGGCCTTGCCGAACCTTCCGATGAGAGGCCCGAGCACGGATATGCTTGCGCGCATCTTCGAGACCAGCTCGTAGGGGGTGTCGAACTTGTCGACGTTTGAAGTGTCGACGGACATGGCGTGCCCGTCGCGCACGACGGTGGCGCCCAGGCGCTCCAGGACCTCAGACATCACGGCGATGTCCGAGATGTCGGGGACGTTCCTTATCACCGACTTGCCCTGGCCGAGCAGGGCAGCCGCCATGAGCTTGAGCGCGGAGTTCTTGGCGCCCGAGGCCTTCACCTCGCCTTCGAGCGTGTTGTTGCCGCGTACTACTATCACTTCCTTGGACATGGACACTCCTGGGTTCGCCCTAATCCAAAACGAGACCGCGCTTTCTGGGCGCGGCCTCGCGTGCTTGGTGCTATGGTTTCGGCTACTCGCCGAGCGCGCAGCGGATGAAGCCCTGGATGGCGATCTTGCCGCCGAGCTCCTTGGCGCAGGAGTCGACATACTCCCTCACCGTGACGTCGCCGTTCTTGACGAAGTCCTGCTCGCTCAGGCAGTTCTCCTTGTAGAACTTCTCCATGCGGCCTTCGGCGATCTTCTGCTGGATGTTCTCGGGCTTGCCCGACTCGGCCGCCTGGGCCTTGTAGATCTCGAGCTCGTGGGCCGCCACGTCGGCAGGGACCGACTCGCGGGTTGCGGAAACCGGATTGAGCGCCGCCACCTGCATGGCAACGTCGCGCCCGCACTTCTGGAAGCCTTCGGATGCAGGGTCGATGCCTTCGACGTCGAAGTTGACGAGCACGCCGATCTTGCCGCCGGCGTGGATGTAGCTCGTGACGGCAGGCGCCTCGACCTCGGCGACGCGGCTGATCTGGCAGTTCTCGCCCATCACGTGGATGCAGTCGGTGAGGATGGCCTCGACGGTCTCGCCGCCCTCGGTCGCGCTCTTGATGTTCTCGACGTCGACCGGCGAGCACTCGAGCGCCGCGCGTGCGATGCGCTCGGCGTAGGCCTTGAACTTGTCGTTCATCGCCACGAAGTCAGTCTCGCAGTTGAGCTCGATCACGGAGCCGTGAGTGCACTCGTCGTTGAGCATCGTCATGACGAGGCCTTCGTTGGTGGCGCGTCCGGCCTTCTTCTCGACGGCCGCCAGGCCGCGCGTGCGAAGGACGTCGACGGCCTTTTCCATGTCGCCGTCGGCCTCGGCGAGCTCTTTGACCATGCTTGCGGAAATCTCTGCCATTTGATGGCTCCTATCTACGACATCGCGCCGGCCTTGGGCCGTGCGCGGCTTTCAACTATTGAACGGAGGGAACCTCGGAGACCTTGACGCCCTCGGACTCGACCGCCTCGGCTATCGCCTCCTGCTGGTCGACGGCAGAGGCCTCGGCCTCCTTGCCGTCCATGGTCTTGCCGTCGCGCTTCGCCTCGGAGTCGGAAAGGATGTCCGAATGCTGAGGATCGGCCTGCTCGGCAGGTGCGACCGCATCGGCGCCGGATGCCATCTCGGCCTCGGTGACGCCAGCGACTCCGCCGGCGAGCACGGCGTCGGCCACGAAGTTGCAAAGCAGGCTGACGCTGCGGATGGCGTCGTCGTTCGCGGGAATGCCGTAATCGACGTCGTCGGGGTCGCAGTTGGTGTCGAGCGTGCCGATGATCGGGAGGTTGAGCCTGCGCGCCTCGTGCACTGCGATCTCTTCACGGCAGGTGTCGACGATGAACACCGCGTCGGGGAGCTTCTTCATGTTGCGCACGCCGTTGAGGTTGGCCTGCAGCTTGGCGAGCTCCTTGCGCTTCAGGATCTGCTCCTTCTTGGGAAGCAGCGCCATGCGGCCGTCGGCCTCCTGCGCCTCGAGTTCCTCCATGTAGACCACGCGCTGGCGGATGGTGACGAAGTTGGTGAGCATGCCGCCCAGCCAGCGGTTGTTGACGTAGGGCATGCCGCAGCGG
>CABVEH010000108.1 GCA_902497215.1 uncultured Eggerthellaceae bacterium
GCAGGAGCTGGCGTCGCTTGAGCAGAAGATGGCTTCCCCTGGCTTCTGGGACGACTCCGCAAGCGCGCAGGAGGTGTCGAAGGCCGCGTCCGACATCCGCGACCTGATAGCCGAATACGACGCGGCCGCATCGAAGCTCGATGACGCGTCGGCGGCCTACGAGCTTTCCGCCGAGGACGAGGGGTTCGCCTCCGAATACGAGTCGGCCGTGCGCGAGCTGGAGAAGATGCTGGATTCGCTTGAGGTTTCGTCGTGGTTCTCGGGCCGGTTCGACTCGGGCTCGGCCATCCTTTCCATCAATCCGGGGCAAGGCGGCCTGGAGGCCCAGGACTGGACCGAGATGCTTTACCGCATGTACCGCCACTACGTGCAGAACAAGGGCTGGAGGCTCACCGAGCTGGACATCGTGCCAGGCGAGGGAATCGGGCTGGACAAGGCCGTCGTGCAGATAGACGGGCGAAACGCCTACGGCATGCTGGCGTCCGAGGCAGGGGTGCACCGGCTCGTGCGCATATCGCCCACCGACGCGAAGAAGCGCCGCCACACCACGTTCGCCTCGGTCGAGCTGCTTCCCGTGCTTCCCGACGACATCGAGGTGGACCTGAACCCTGCCGACGTGCGCGTTGACGTGTACCGGTCAAGCGGCCCGGGCGGCCAGTGCGTGAACACCACCGATTCCGCCGTGCGCCTCACGCACATCCCCACGGGCATAGTGGTCACCTGCCAGAACGAGAAGAGCCAGCTCCAGAACAAGGAGGCGGCCTTCCGCGTGCTCCGCGCGAAGCTCTACGAGATCGAGGAGCGCAAGCGCGCCGAGGAGATAGACGGCCTGCGCGGCGAGGTGATGGAGAACTCGTTCGGGTCGCAGGTGCGCAACTACGTGCTGTATCCCTACCAGATGGTGAAGGACCTTCGCAGCGGCGAGGAGACGGGCAACGTCGACGCCGTGCTCGACGGCGACCTGGAGGACTTCGTCATCGGCTACCACAAGTGGAAGGCTTCGCAGTAGGGCGATATGCGTCCAGACGGGGGTAGTCCGCGCCTCAACGTGGCATCCTCTCCCTATGGTTTGTGATAGCCTGTTCCTGCATCGATAAAACGACGTTTCTGCCGACTTTTAGGGGGAGCAGTGACCGATTCCAGCAAGGGCGTGCAGACGCCCGACGAGCTGCGCGAGACCGCCCGGAGGCTCCGCGCCGACATCATCAGGATGATATGCGAGGCGGGAAGCGGGCACCCCGGGGGCTCCCTTTCCTGCGCCGACGTTATGAGCGCCCTCTACTTCGGGGGCGTCATGCAATACGACGCGGACGACCCGGCGTCTCCCGCGCGCGACAGGTTCATCCTGGCGAAGGGCCATGCCGCTCCCGCGCTTTACGCCACGCTCGCCGCCGCAGGGTTCTTCCCCCGCGAAGAGCTGCTCACGCTGAGGAAACTGGGCAGCAGGCTGCAGGGCCATCCCGACTCGTCGCTGCTTCCCGGCGTCGAGGTTTCCACGGGCTCCCTGGGCCAGGGCCTTTCCATCGCATGCGGGCTTGCCTGCGGGCTGCGCCTGGAAGGAACCCCTTCCACCGTGTTCACGCTGCTCGGCGACGGCGAGTGCGAGGAAGGCCAGGTGTGGGAGGCGGCCATGTTCGCGGCGCACCAGAAGCTGGGCAACCTCGTCGCGATAATAGACTCCAACGGGCTGCAGATTGACGGCCCGGTGCGCGACGTTTGCGACCCGGGCGACCTGGGCGCGAAGTTCGCCGCCTTCGGGTGGGAGGTCTCGCACGTCGACGGCCACGACATGGCGGCGCTCGTCGAGGCGCTGAACGCCGCGAAGGCCTCGCCGGGGCAAGCCCCCAAGGCCGTCGTCGCCCGCACCGTCAAGGGCAAGGGCGTCTCCTTCATGGAAGGCCAGTGCGGATGGCATGGCAAGGCGCCCAGCGCCGAGCAGGCCCACTCCGCCTTGGAAGAGCTCGGGTTCGCGGAAGGAGAGTCGCTGTGATAAGGCTTGCTACCGCCGACGAGGCGGCACAGAAGAAGGCCACGCGCGCGGCCTACGGAGAGACGCTTGCCGAGCTGCTCGACGAGGGCATGCCCATAGTCGCCGTCGACGCCGACCTTTCCGGGTCCACCACCACGTCAAAGTTCGCCGCCTCGTCCGAGGAGGCCGCCAAGCGCCTGTTCAACGTAGGCATCGCCGAGCAGAACATGGTCGACGTGGCGGCAGGCCTGGCGCTTGCGGGCAACGTCGCGTTCACGGGCTCGTTCGCCGTGTTCGGAACGGGGCGCGCCTACGACCAGATTAGGAACACCGTGTGCTACTCGAACCTGGACGTGAAGATCGCGCCCACGCATTCGGGCATCTCGGTGGGCCCCGACGGCGGGTCGCACCAGATGCTGGAAGACATCGCCCTCATGCGGGTGCTTCCCAGGATGAAGGTGTTCGTCCCCGCCGACTACACCTCCGCGAAGGGCGCCATACGCCTGGCCGCCAAGACCCCCGGGCCCGTCTACGTGCGCCTGGGCCGCGCCAGCGTTCCCACCGTCTACGCGGAAGGCTCGCAGTTTGAGCTCGGGCAGGCGAACGTGCTGCGCGAGGGTGCGGACGTCACCATAGTCGCCTGCGGCGTCGAGATACGCGAGGCACTGGCCGCTGCAGACCTGCTCGCCGACCGCGGCATATCCGCCGAGGTCATCGACGCCTTCTGCATAAAGCCCCTCGACGTAGACACCATAGCGGCATCGGCCGCCAAGACCGGATGCGTCGTCACGGCCGAGGAGCACTCCGTGAACGGAGGCCTGGGCGAGGCGGTTGCGCACGCCCTGGCCGAGGCATGCCCCGTGCCCATGTGCATGGTGGGAATGAACGACGCCTTCGGCAAGTCGGGCGAGTTCGAGGAGCTGCTGGACTACTTCTCGCTGGGGGCGTCCTCCATAGCCGACGCGGCCGCAAAGGTTTATGAGAAGGCCAAGAACTGCTAGAATTCTATAGTCACGTCCCAGTTGAACACGATACGAACGGAGCAATTACTGTGGCACAAGACTTTAACCGCGGGCCTGCGCAGGCCGGCGGAAGAAGGGCCAGCCATGCCGCACCCGCCCAGATGCAAGGCGTCCCCATGGGGCAGATGGCTCAGGGGTACACGGGCCAGCAGGCTCCGGCCATGCAGCAGGTTCCCAGCGCGCATGCCGCCAACCCCAGAAGCAAGGCGCAGCTGACGTCGCAGCTTTCCCAGGCTCTCCCCGAGCTTGACGTGAACGACGTGCAGGCGCAGACGGGCACCCCCGTCATCACCTTCGACCACGTCACCAAGATCTACCCGGCGCAGCCCAACCGGCCGGCGCTGTCCGACGTGTCCCTCCAGATCTTCGCAGGCGAGTTCCTGTTCCTGGTGGGCCATTCCGGTTCCGGCAAGTCGACTTTCATCAAGCTGCTCACGCGCGAGATAAAGCCCACGCAGGGCCACATCTACGTCGCCGACGAAGACCTCACCACCATGCGCAACTGGCGCGTGCCGTACCTTCGTCGCAACATCGGGTGCGTCTTCCAGGACTTCAAGCTCCTCCCGAACAAGACGGTCTTCGAGAACGTCGCCTTCGCGCTTGAGGTCATCGGCAAGTCCAAGCACGTGGTGAAGACGCAGGTCCCCGAGGTTCTGCGCCTGGTCGGCCTTCAGGACAAGTTCAAGAAGCTTCCCGACCAGCTGTCCGGCGGCGAGCAGCAGCGCGTGTCCATCGCGCGTGCCATAGTGAACCGCCCGCCGCTGCTGATCTGCGACGAGCCCACAGGAAACCTCGACCCGCAGACGTCCCGCGGCATCATGGACCTGCTCGAGCGAATCAACCGCACCGGAACCACCATCCTGGTGGCCACGCACGACCGCGAGATGGTGGACAACATGCGCCGTCGCGTCATCGCCTTGGACCGCGGCCACCTCACCCGCGACCAGGACAGGGGGGTGTACGGGTTCGATGTCTAGCTTCGGTTACTTCATCAAGGAGTCGCTGCAGGGCTTCGTGCGGAACTTCTCCACGGCCCTCGGCTCCATCATCACCATATTCCTGTCGCTCCTGGTCATCGGGGTGTTCTTGGTGGGCGGCGCGATGCTCGACAACCTCATCACGTCGGTGGAAAGCGAGGTGTCCATCACGGCCTACGTCAACGACGACGCCGAGCAGGACTCCATCGACCGCGTGATGAACGACGTCAGGAAGCTCGACGGCGTCGCCTCGGTTGAATTCACCACCAAGGACCAGGCGCTCGAGAACTTCAAGAGCTCCATGACCTCCAACCCGGAAATCATCGACCAGCTGGACGGCACGAACCCGCTGCCCGCGTCCATCGACGTCGAGCTCTCCGACCCGCAGATGGTGCAGACGGTGGCCGGCGAGATAGAGAACAACGCAATCTACCGCACGATATGCGAGGATTCCAACAACGTCGGCGACTCCATCAAGTACGGGCAGGGCACCGTCGAAAGGCTCTTCCAGCTGACCAACTACGTCCGCTACATCGGGGCCGCCCTCGTCGTGCTGCTCATCTTCATAGCGCTGGTGTTCATCAACAACACCATCCGCCTGGCCATCCTGGCGCGCCGCAAGGAAATCGCCATCATGCGTCTCGTGGGCGCATCCAACGGGTTCATCCGCGGGCCGTTCTTGATGGAAGGCGCCATCCATTCGCTCATAGGCGGCCTGCTTGCCGTCCTCGTCATCCAGCTGCTCAGGATGTTCGCCATCCCGCAGCTCGAGTCGGCCATCCGCTTCCTCAACTTCTCGGTCGACGGCACCACCTACCTGCTCATCTACGTCGTCCTCATAGTGGCGGGCCTCATCATCGGCCTCATCGGCTCGGCCATCGCCATGAGGCGCTACCTCA
>CABVEH010000109.1 GCA_902497215.1 uncultured Eggerthellaceae bacterium
GAACTGGTCGGTTTGGGCAAGCTCGTTTAGGCCGGGCGCCAGCCGTACGTGGTCTACCCCTCGAACTCGGCGCCTGACGGCGTGTCGCTTCTCACCGCCGATGGAACCAGCGCATCGGTGCAGCCCTTCGAGCTGGTGGTCACCCTCGTGCTGTTCTTCGCGGTCTACATCATGCTGTTCGTCGGCTGGTCCCGAGTGGTGGGGCGCTTCATATCGGAAGGCCCCGTGCACGACGGCCCCGTCGCCGCGACGGCGTCCGACGCGGACATCAGCTTCAAAGGGCTCGTCGAGCAGGACGGATCCGGCGCTTCTGCCGGTTCCGGCGACGGCATAGACGTCGAACTCGAGGAATACGTCGAAGAGTCGAACGCCGATGCGCCCGACGTGGAAGAAGGCCTTATCGAGCCACTTGACGCGAATGCGAAGGGGGGCGATGCGAAATGAGCGCGCTCGCAATCCTCTGGTACTTCCTGATCTTCCTGCTTATCGCAGGCTACTTCATCCTCGACGGCTTTGACTTGGGAGTTGGCACGCTGTTCCCGTTCCTGTGCAAGACCGAGCAAGACAAGGCCATCGCGCGCCGTTCCATCGGTCCGGTGTGGGACGGCAACGAGGTCTGGCTGCTCACGGCGGGCGGCGCGCTCTTCGCTGCGTTCCCCGACGCCTACGCCACCACGTTTTCGGGCTTCTATCTGGCGATAATGCTGGTGCTGTTCGCGCTCATAGTTCGCGCCGTCAGCTTCGAGTTCCACGCCGGCGACCCCAAGTGGCGCAAGGTGTGGGACGTCTGCTTCTTCCTGGGATCGGCGCTTCCGGCGCTGCTGTTCGGTGTCGCCATCGGCAACGTGATCGCCGGAATCCCCATGGACGCGCAGGGCAACTACATAGGCGTCCCCCTGCTCGGGCTGATCACTCCGTTCACGCTGCTCACGGGGCTGCTGGGGCTTTCCATGTTCGTCGCAGCGGGGGCATGCTGGCTGGCCCTCAAGGCCCCCATCGACTCCGACCTGCGCACCCGGGCCCTCAAGGTCAAGACGCTGGCCCAATGGGTTTCGGTCGGGCTGTTCATCCTCGCCACCGTGTGCATGGTGTTCATGTACGGCGGCCTGATAGCCTGGGCGTCCGAGCTGTTCATCGTGCGCATGCTGTTCGCGGTGCTCTTCGCCGCCTGCCTGCTGGCGTCGATCGTGGCCGACCGCATGCAGAGCAGCCGCAGTGACCTCGTCGCTTTCGTGCTGCAAAGCGGCGCGGCGGCGGCGCTGGTGTTCTTGGTGGCGTTCAGCATGTTCCCCAATCTGGTGAACGCGTCCGCCGACAGCATTGGGCCCGCCATCACGCTGATGTCCGCCGGCGCGAGCGAGCTTTCGCTGTTCTGCATGACGGTGATACTGTGCATAGGGCTTCCGTTCGTGCTGGTCTACCATGTGCTGATATACCGTACTTTCAGGGGTCGCGTGGCGCTTGAGGCCCATTAAGGTTACAATGATTTCCAACTATCGAAACGCAGCATAAACGCAAAACAACCCAGATAGGACGGAAGATGCCTGACAACATGAATCCTTACATGGATTCTGGGATGAACCCTAACGGATACGTGCCCGGCTACGGGCAGCCCGGATACGTCGACGAGACGAACCCTTATGCGGCGGGCTGGGACCAAGGCCAGTACGGCATGCCGCAGGGCTATCCGGGCATGCCCCAGCAGGGCATGATGCCGGAAGAATACCTCAATCCTGGCAACATGGCCTCGCCTCAGGACATCTACGCCAACCAGGCGGCCCAAATGGGCGGCATGCCCGGCCAGTACGGCATGCCCTACGGTGACCCTAACATGCCCTACGCCGACCCGGGGTACGGAATGGGCCAGCCCTACGCCGACCCTTACGCCCAGCCGGCGTATCCCATGGGTCAGCCTCAGTACGACCCCATGCAGCAGGTTCCCATGCCTGGGCAGACGGGCCAGCAGGCTCCCGTGTCGCCGGGGCAGACCGGCGGCTTCGAGAACCCCATGCAGGCAGCCCAGCAGGCAGTTGCCGAACCTCAGGTTCCTGCCGCCATGCCCCAGCCCGACCCTGCAGCCCAGGCTGCGGCGGAGGCGCAGGCGAAGCAGCAGGCGGCCCAGCACCTCCAGCAGGTGCAGGCGGCACAGCAGCAAATCAAGCAGCAGGCCGCCCAGCAACAAGCCGCCCAGCAGGCAAGCCAGCAGGCGGCGCAGCAGTCCCAGGCCAAGCAGCAGCCTCAGCAGCCGGCCAAGAAGCAGAAGCGCCCTCAGGCCCAGATGCAGCCCATGCCCACGGTGGGAATCCCGGTGGTGAACCCGGCGAAGGCCACGAAGGGCCGCGCCACCTTGGCGCTCATACTCAGCATCCTTTCCATAATATTGGCGCTTGTGCCCCCGGTCGGGCTCATCCTGGCCATCGTGGCGCGCAAGATAGCGAAGAGCTACAAGAAGAACGGCGGCCGCGCCGGGTCTGGCGATGCAGCCGCAGTGTTCAGCCTGGTGGGAATAATCTTCTCCGTGATCATGTGCGGGCTGCTCATATGGTTCATAGGCTACGTGAACGGTGCGCTCATCGGCTCGAAGGCTTACATGAACCCCATCTCGTTCTTCAACAACAGCCCGCTCGGGTCCATTTTCAAGATCCCCACGTCCTAGGTTCGAAGACGCGCCATCGGTCCTGCGTGGCCCGGCGCGGCAAGGTCGATAGCTGGAACAGATGGAAAAGGAACAAGCCAAAGACAAGGACAGGAGCAAGCCGAACTTCCTCGAGCGCCTGACCGGCGCGAAAAGGGAGTCCGCCTCCGAGGACGAGATACGCGAGCTCGTCGACGACACCGAGGAACTCGCCGAGGACGAGAAGCGGATGATCCGCGACATTATCAGCCTTGGCGACACCACGGTCAACGAGATATGCACGCCGCGCGTCGACGTCATGCTGGTACGCGACGACGAGACGGGGCGCACCGCGCTCGAACGCATGCGGGGAACGGGCTATTCCCGGCTTCCGGTGTGCCGCGACGACATCGACGACGTCATCGGCATAGTCAACTACAAGGACCTCATCGGGCCCCTCATGGACGGGTCTATCGACGACTGCGTGGTCAAGTTCATGTACGACGCGATGTTCGTCCCCGAGACGAAGGACGTCATTCCGCTGCTTGGCGAGATGCAGGCAAGCCATCAGCAGATGGCCATCGTAGTGGACGAGTACGGGGGCACCGAAGGCCTGATCACCATCGAGGACATAATCGAGGAGATAGTCGGCGAGATAGCCGACGAGTCGGACGTGGGAGGCGAACTCATCGAGCTTCTTGGGGTGGGCGACTGGCGCGCCGACGGCCGCTTTTCCGTCGAGGACGCCATAGAGCTGGGATGGCCCGTCCAGCCCTCCGACGACTACGAGACCGTGGCCGGTTGGCTGCTTGCCGCCATCGACTCGGTTCCCGACACCGGCGACTCCATCGAGGTGGACGGCTACGAGTTCACCATCGAGAAGATGCGCCGTTCGCGCATTTCCAAGGTGCGCGTGCAAAGGAAGCAGGACTAGCGCCGTCCCTTCGGCATCCCTTTGGCGCACCTTCGGCGCATCAGCCGCTACAATTGAACCATAGCGACGAATTGGATGGTGCTGATGAGCAACGTGATCATAGTCGGGTGCGGCCGGGTCGGGTCGCAGCTGGCCAACATGCTTTCGGACAACGGCGACAACGTCTGCTGCATAGACCGCTCGGCTGACGCCTTCGCGAACCTGGGGCGCAACTTCAACGGCAACACCCTGCAGGGTGTTGGCTTCGACGAGGACGTCCTGCTGCGAGCCGGCGTCGAGGAATGCGACGTGCTTGCCGCCGTCACGCAGTACGACAACGCGAACCTCATGTGCGCCGAGGTGGCCGGAAGGCTGTTCGGGGTGAGGCACGTCATAGCCCGCCTGTACAACCCCGACCACGAGAACGCCTATTCGCAGCTGGGCATAGACTACGTGTGCGGAACGTCGCTGGTGGCCGACGAGATATTCTCGAAGGTAGTGTCGGGCCATGGGTCGCACGTGGCCAGCTTCAGCGACATAGAGGTGGTCGAGTTCTCCCTCGCGTTGAAGGGCGTCGAGGCGCCTAGAAGCATCCGCGTGTCCGACCTCGAGGTGGAGCACGAGATACGCGTGGTGGCCTTCGAGAGGGCCGACGGCTCGGCCTCTTCGATACCTTCCGAGGACTCGGTGCTGTACAACGGCGACAAGGTGCTGGTCAGCGTCAAGTTGGACGCGGTCGACCAGCTGGACAAATACATCCAGGACTAGGCGGGTCACATGTACATCGTCATAGTAGGCGGAGGAAAGGTTGGATCGTACCTGGCGCAGGTGATGCTGTCCAGCCACAACGAGGTCGCGATCATCGAGGACAATCAGAAGTCGGCGTCGCTCCTGTCGCTCATGTTGGAAGGACAGTACCTCATCATAAACGGCGACGGATGCGACTCACGCTATCAGGAAGACGCCGGAATCAGGCGCGCCGACGTGTTCGTGGCTGCCACGGGACAGGACGACACGAACCTGGTGGCCTGCGAGATCGCCCAGAGGGTCTTCCACGTTCCCAGGGCCATAGCCCGCGTCAACAGCCCGAAGAACCTGCGCATCTTCCGCGAGGTGGGAATCGAGTGCGTGTCTTCCACCACGCTGATCGCCAACCTCATCGAGGAGGAGGCCCTGATGGGCTCGGTGTCGGTCGTGTCGTCGCTTACGCACGGCAACGTCTCGCTTTCCGAGTTCTCGATAGGTCACATGCGCAGGCATTCCGACGAGGACGGAATCGCCATCGGTGACATAGACATGCCGGAAGGGTCGCTCATAGTGGGCGTCGCCTACGAGGACG
>CABVEH010000110.1 GCA_902497215.1 uncultured Eggerthellaceae bacterium
ATCAACATCGCCGAGGCCGTCATCCGCGACTTCCAGGTGTTCGGCTTCGCCCTGTGGCAGGGCGGCGTGGTCGAGAACCTGTGGACCATATCGGGCCCGTGGAACATCATGAACGGCATCGCGGGCATACTGAACATCCTGACGATCTGCGGCTGGTTCGGCATCTTCATCTCGAAGGACCCGTCGAAGGACATGATCTGGCCCGACATGATCTGGGCATGGGTCATCGCCTACGACCTGTGGAACTTCGCCTACACCTACAACTGCATATCCGACCATTCCGCCTACTGCGGTCTGGCCCTGCTGCTTGCGTGCACCATCCCGACGTTCTTCATCAAGCGGGGAGCGTGGCTGCAGCACCGGGCGCAGACGCTTGCGCTGTGGATCATGTTCGTCATGACCATCCCGCAGTTCGCCGACGTGCTGGCACCCATCCCCACCACGCACAACCCCACGGCGTTCTTCGTGGTCAGCCTGCTGGCCCTGGCGTCGAACGTGGCGCTGGCCGCCTACCAGTTCTACCGCATCCGCAAGATGAAGCTCAACCCGCTGAAGGACCAGATCTACGCCGATACCAAGACCTACCAGCGCATCGAGGCCGAGAACCGCTAAAGGCGGCTGGCCAGGGAAATTGGAAGGGGCGGCCCGCAAGTGCGGCCGCCCCTTTTCGTTTGCCGCTCCAAGGGCTAGCGGAAGATCTCGTCGTGGGTTCCAGTGCGTTGGAAGTAGGCGATTCCGTCAGATGGTTTTACTTCACCGAATGGCCGCCGAACACCTGCAGGTCCAGTCTGTCCAGCAGGCCGTCGATGGCGGCGACCTCCTCGGGCTGCACCATGGGGTCGATGCGGTGCTGATAGTAAAGGTCGACGTGGTCGGTCTTCAGGCGGCGCAGGCTTCCGTCGATGGCCTTGCGTATGGCCTCGGGGCTGCTGTCGGTGGCCAGCGACCTGTCGGGGTTCGTGCGTAGCCGAACTTCGTCGCTATCACCACCTCGTCGCGCACCGGGCGAAGCGCGTCGCCTACGACGTCCTCGTTGTGGGCCAGCGTGCCGTCCGCCCGCTGCCCCACGTAGCCCTCGGCCGTGTCGAAGAACGTGTAGCCCATGCCGTGGGCCTCCCTTATCACCTTCACGGCCTCGTCGTCGGGCATCGGCTCGCCGTAGGCGTGCGTGATGCCCATGCAGCCCATGCCGACTGGCGATACCTTTATGCCGCTGCTTCCTAGAACCCGTTCGTCCATGCCAGCCTCCGTGCCCTCGCGTCGGTTTCTTCTCCGCAAGCATCCTAGACCCGCGGCCCGCGGGACAGAAGTGCCCGTTCGTGACCCAGTGTTAACCTTCGGGTTCGAAGCCCCTGAAGCGATGGAACTTCCTAGCCCTGCCGGCGGGGGATTCGCCTACGTGGGCGCGATGCAGAACAGCTTCCCCGTGGCCTACGAGCTTTCCAGGAAGGGCTTCAACGCCTTCGCGCTGATCTACCGGCCGGGCGCGCAGACCGCCTGCGAGGACCTGGCCCGTGCCGTCGACTTCTGGATGTGCAATGTTGCCTGACAGCGTTAAGGGGAGCAGGGTGAACAGGGTGAACGGGGCTACGTCCCCTGTTCGCGATGTTTATGCCTATCCTCCAAGGCCTTGGAGTATGCAGCTTTTTCTTTGGCTCGCGATGCTATGGGGCGTTTGCCCTTCAACATACCCTTGGCTTTGCAGGCAAGCAGTCTTTCTTGGAACAGGCTTGCCGCGGGCGAGAACGTCTGGTACTTCCTCCACGCCATCGTCAATGTCGCGCTTCTTGCCGGGTCGAGCGGCCTGAACACGAGGTCGTCGGGGCCGTCCGTGGGCACTATTCCCTTCAGGCTTATGACGTATCCCATCCCTGCGCGGACCATCCAGCATGCGTTGTATAGAAGGTTGAAGGTCGCGACGATGTCCAGCCTCTTGCGGCTGCATCCGAACCATTCCTCCATCTCGCCAAGGGCCTGCCTTGAAAGGATCAGCGGTTCGTCCTTGAGCTGTTGAGGCGAGACGACGGTGAACTCGGAGAGCGGATCGTCGGGCCTCATCAGCACGCCCCATTCGTCCTTGGCGGGAAGCTCGACGGACTCGTACTTTGCAAGGTTTGCCGAACCCACGAACAATCCGAAGTCGAGCCTCCCTGCGTCCAGCCTCTCCATGACGTCCTCGGCGTTGCCGCTGTACAGATGGAAGGTCACCGCGGGATGGTCGCGCCTAACCTGCTGGGCCATGTTCGCGATAAGGCCCATGCCGGGCGTCTCTCCGCCTCCGATGCGCACCTCTCCGCCCACCTCCTGCCCCTGGTTGCGGAACTCGGCGGAGGTTTTCTCCATCAGGTCTACTATCTCCTCGGCTCTCTTGCGGAAGCGCAGCCCTTCGGGCGTCAGCGTCGCTCCTCGGCCGCTGCCCCTTTCGAACAGGCTGCATCCCAGGCTGTTTTCGAGGTCCTTGATCTGCCTGGAAAGCGTCGGTTGGGAGACGTGCAGGGACCGTGCGGCGTCGGAAATGGTTCCTTCGCGAGCAACGGCCAGGAAGTATTGAAGCAGCCTCGAGTCCACGTGTCCTCCAATAAAACAATCATGCAAATCATGTATGAAAATTTATTTAACATAGGCATTTTACATGATGGAATCATGGAAATAGAATCAGCTGGATACCAAGCAACCTAAGAATATGCACCAGTGTCCTAAACAGTTTCGTCTTGCAAAGGGGATCGAATGAAACGAAGGGACTTCCTGAAGGCGTCGGCGCTCGTCGGGGCGACTGCGATTTTGGGAGGCTGTGCCAAAAACGGGGCGACGTCCGGAGAGCCGAACCAGACGCCTGCGCAGGAAAATGCCTCGTCGGATGCCTCCAGCTCAGAAACAGCCGAGGCGAACCGGCCAGCATCCGGTGGCACGGGCAGCCCCTACGACGGCGTCTTTCCCCAGCACGAGCCCTACGGCCGCGGCGTAGGGCTCGTGCCGGGGCGTGTGGTGTGGGCCTACGGGCCCGAAACCGTGCGCTGGGACGGCCAAGGATGGTGGTGGGCGCCGGAGAACTTCGACGAAGCCGGCGTGCAGGCCATGGTCGACGAGGGCATCGCAGCCCTCGCCGGCTCCCAAGATGCGTCCAGCGGCTGGAAGGCGCTGTTCGAGGCCTTCAACAAGTCCCATGGACGCACAGGCGCGTATTCCCCGGGCCAGAAGATCGCCGTCAAGGTGAACATCAACGGCTCCGGAGTGTTCGGCGACGACGACAGCGGCGAGACCACCATGGACTACACGAACCCCGTGGTGCTGAAATGCCTTTTGAGGTCCATGGTGGAAGATGCCGGGATTGCGCCTGAAGACATCACCGTCTACGACATATCCCGCCTGTTCCCGCGCTATATGGTGCAGATGTGCACCGAAGGCGCGCTCGCGGGCGTGCGCTTCGTGGGGCGCGATGCCGTCGAGGCCGACATGTCGGCGCCTATCGTCTGGTCGCAAGGATTCTCAGGCGCGCAGAACTACCTTCCCACCTGCGTGACCGAGGCGGACTACCTCGTGAACCTGGCGAGTTTGAAAGGGCACAGCTACGGCATCACGCTTTCCGCCAAGAACCACTTCGGCTCGTTCTGGAACGGCAACACGCTGCGTCCTCCCGAGGGTGCGCGCCTGCACGGTTTCGTGTCGGGCGCGAGGATGGGGTCGTACACGCCTTTGGTCGACCTGCTCTCCACCGAACAGCTGGGCGCGAAGACGATCCTCTACATGCTGGACGGTCTCATCTGCGCCCCATCGGAGGGCGCCAACATCACGTTCGAGAACTCCCAATGGCAGCAGACTCCGTTCAATGGAGGCTTCACGGCGAGCTTGCTGTTCTCCCAGGATGCCCTCGCCATCGATTCGGTGGGTGCCGACCTTCTGATGAATGAACCGGCCGTGACCGAGCGAAACGGAGCGTTGCGCGGCAATGTAGGTGTTGAAAGCTACCTGCATGAGGGTGCGCTTGCAGAGACCGGCGAGGCACCTTCGGGAACGGACTACGCCATAGACGGGCACGATGTCTCCAACCTGGGCGTCCACGAGCATTGGAACAACTCGACGGACAAGCTCTACAGCCGGAACCTAGGAAAGAACGAGGGCATAGAGCTGGTACGCATAGGGTTCTAAGCAACCAAGGAAATCCAAGACGAAGGAAGGACAGAAAGGAATCATCATGAGCGCACTTGCAAACGACACGAGGGTATTCAAGATCGATCCGGAGATTGAGGCGCAAAACGTCCGCTTCATGAATCGTTACGGCTTCGAAGTGGCCGGACACCTCTATCTGCCCAAAAACTTCAAGGATGGCGACACCTATCCCGCCATTGCGATATCCGGCCCGTTTGGCGCCGTAAAGGAACAGGCAAGCGGCCTCTATGCCCAAACGCTGGCCGAGCGCGGATTCGTCACCGTGGCCTTCGACCAGTCGACCACCGGCGAGAGTTCAGGCTCCGTGCGCAACATGGCGTCCCCCGACATCTTCGTGGAGGACTTCTCGGCGGCTGTCGACTTTTTGGGCACGCAGACCTTCGTTGACCGCGAACGCATCGGCGCGCTCGGCATCTGCGGGCTGGGGTCCCATGTGCTCACGGCGGCGTCCATTGACGTGCGCATCAAGGCCGTGGCCACCAGCGTCATGTACGACATGGCCGATTCCATGTGGAAGGGCCTGCACGACAGCAAGACAGAAGAGCAGCGCGCCATCGAGAAGCGCTACCTTGCGGACTGGCGTTGGAAGGAGGCCGAGGAGGGCTTCGGAATCCCGGGAC
>CABVEH010000111.1 GCA_902497215.1 uncultured Eggerthellaceae bacterium
ATGTGTATCCGCTCGGTGCCGGGAAGGGGGTACTCGTAGTCGATGAACTGGTCGACCAGCGGCATGGAGCAGACTATGCGCCCGGGCCAGGTCAGCTTCTCGCCCTCGGGCATGGTGATCGCCTTGGGCACAAGCGTCTGCGGAATGAAGCTGACTAGGCCGGTGCCCTGCACGTGGCCGGTGTAGGCCGCCCACATGAAGGTGCCCCATTCGCCACGCGGAAGCGAACATAGGCTCTCGAGTCCGAACAGCCCCCATTCTATGAACTTGAACATGTTCCTGCCGGGGGCGCCTACGCCTTGCATCGCGAGCAGGGCGACCTCCAACCGGGCAGGCTCGGTGGAGAAGCAACTCCTGATGTAGCCGCCGCCGTTGCAGTGCGCCGTGGTGACGTTATGGGTGGCCCAGTATCGGGCCAGGGCCTTGATGTCGGCAGCAGGTACGCCGCATTTCCCCTCGGCCCACTTGGCGGTCTTGGGGATTCCGTCCTCCCTGCCCATCACGTAGCGCTCGAACCAGTCGAATCCTTCGGTGTGGGTTGCGATGTAGTCCTTGTCGTAGGTTCCTTCGTCCATCCAGGTGTGGGCGATTCCCAGCCAAAGGGCTGCATCGGTGTTGGGAAGCGGGGCGATCCACTTGTCGGCATGCACCGCGGCACCGTAGTTCAGGTCGGGACAGATGTAAATCTGTTTGATGCCTATCTCGCTCCAGAAGTAGCTTATCTTGGACGCCATCATGCCGCCCCAGCCCCACGGGGTCGTTTCCGGGTCGCATCCGACGCAGATCACGGCGTCGGAATTCTCGCAGATGTCCCACAGAAGGTTCCCCGCAAGCGTCTGCTGTCCTAGTGGGTTCAT
Organism: uncultured Eggerthellaceae bacterium; assembly: GCA_902497215.1. The sequence continues at coordinate 858 of CABVEH010000111.1, forward strand.
GCCCCACATGTGCTTTGCACCCCAATACCAGCCTTCCCAGCTGTCAGGTTGTCGGGCTTGCAGCGTGCATCCACCCAGGAGACTCATGAAGCGGTAATTGCAGCCGTGGCTTGCGTGCATTACCTTCGTTTCCCCGTGGCCGTCGCCTTGGCAGAGGACGGAGTAGTTGCCGTAGGTGTCGATGATTCGTCGGATCTCGTCTGCGCAGATCTGAGCGGCCTTGTCCCAACTGATTCGTTCGTACCCCGAGATTCCCCTGTTCTGCGGATTGCGCTCGCCTTGCGGGTCCCAGTCGATGCGCTTCAGCGGATAGGGGACGCGGTTCTCGGAATAGACGCGGTTCTTGTAGGCCAACGCCATCGGCGAGAGAGTCGTCGTCGTTCCGCTGGTGAGGGTGTGCCCACGCACCTCGATTTTCCATGGGTTGAGCTCGTCGATCGAGTACTCCTCGTCCATATGGAGCGGTCGGATGCGGGCGATCTTCCCGTCCTTCACGTCGACCGCGGCAGTGTTGCTCCCGGAGGCGAACCCACACCACCCTGTGGTCTTGTAGACGGTCTTGTCGTGAGTCTTTCCCATAGCGATTCCTTTCGCTTTGACTTCTGCCGAGTATTCGGCCTTATTCAAAGCTATCCAGTTCGCCTGGGATGTGCTATATCGGTCTGCTTAAGGTTAGTTCACGAAAGCTGAAGAGACGACCCGAAGCCGGCGTCGGTGATCTTGAGGTTGGTCGACTCGCTTATCTGAAGCAGCTTGGGCAGGACACCCATGGAAGAGACGATGCGGCCTTGGTCCTCCTTCAGGGTTTCGATCACGGGCTCGAGCTCTTTCGACCTGGAAACCGAAAACATGGCGATTATGGTTCGCTCGACCTTCGGGTCGGTCAGGGGAAGATGCTTTTTGCGGGAGAGGCTTGCCAAGGGGGCCGTCATCAGGGACGACCTGAAGTGCGTCACGGAGAAGTCGTTCATTGCCGAGAAGTAATCCTCTGAGGAAAGCTCGACGATGTTCTCGCCGTCGATGTTCAGCTCGCTCAATATGTCCATGTACCAGGGCGTCCCTCCTTCCAGGTCGCGCGGGACGACTATTTCGAGGTCCTTGAGCTTGTCGCAAGGCATGGTGGTGCGGTCCTGGAACGGAGAGTCGAGAGGGAGCGAGACATATAGCTCTTCGCGACCCAGCTCCATCTTCGCGAAGCCCGGAATAGCCCGTCGGTCAGGCAGCAGCGCTAGGTCGAAATTGCCCCTGATGAGCCCGTCCGTGATCGACTCCTCGCTTGCAATCGTCGCCTTGAAGTTGATCTCCTTGTGGGCGTTTGCAACATGTGCCATTTCGGAATAGGCGAGCATCGGATAGAAGCATCCGATGCGCAAGGTCGCAGCCTCCTGCTCTTTCTTCCGCTCGATTTCTTCTTTTATATCCTGGGCGAGGAACAGCATCCTTTCGGCCCTGTCCAAGACGATCTTGCCGTAGGCCGTAGGCTTCAGGGGAGAGCGCGACCTGTCCAGCAAAGTGCAGCCGAGTTCGTTCTCGAGCTTCTTCACGTTCTGGCTCAAGGCGGACTGCGACATGTAGAACCTTTCGGAGGCTATCCTCATAGATCCGCAGTTTGCGATTGCTACGAACAGTTCCAGTTGGTTCAGGCTGAGCAAGCCCCCCACCTTCTTCCCGATGCATGACGGCACGGTCGCAGACGGTCGTCATTGCCCCATCCGGGCTCATGCATGTGTAGGCGGCCCGAATTGTATGAATGCGCTGACACATCCGAGCTATACGCGCTGCTTGACAGCCATTGGCAAGAGCCTTCTGCATGTAGGATATTCCTAAGGAATTGACAAATCAATACTATTGAGTTGTCGTATCGAGTTTCTTCAGGAGTCAGGATTGTCCCACGGGATCGCGTCTCTTCGAGCAGAGGGAATCGTGAGCGAGACGTCTTCGAGCAGGAGGCAGCGAATAGGTGGATTCCAACGGCCGGCGCATCCATATCATGTCCGCCGTCGAACGGTTCTTGGGCTGATGTAAAAAGAGGGAGCCTTGTGGCTCCCTCTGATGATTCTGGTGGAGACGATGGGACTTGAACCCACGACATCCTGCGCAGGCGCCGGGTTCGGTGTCATCATCGCCAGCTGAATGGATGGTCGTCTGCTCCTAACGCAAAGTGATACTTCACCAAGCCGAGATCTTCGCCCGAGAACGTTCCCGGCTCGTACATGATGGAAACCCCGTCTCCAACGCCCTTTATCTTGAACGCCTGTTTATTAAGAGCAGTCGGGGCAAGAAGCGCGGCCTTGACGCCGTTCTTGAACCACTCGGGTTCGGGGCCTTCGTATGTCGCGACCTCTTGGGCGGACTTCGACTTGTGCGGCTTTCCCTGCGTGGTCCCGTAGCCGACGGCGATGATGCCGATCACCTCATCGCCAGGCGCCTTTTGCGCCATCTTGGTATGACTGTACGTGCCGCCGACCCACCAGGTGTTCAGTCCCAGCGTCTGGCAGAACAGCATGAGATCGGCTCCTGCCATTCCCAGCCGCTCGCGCAAGTCGGGAGCGGCTTTGCCTGCGAGGATGAAGTAGTTGCGCACGCCTTTGGCCAAAACGAGCTTGATTGCCGCATTGAAGGCGGAGCCGTCGTCTCTTACCAACTTAATATCGGTGCGGTATTTCCGGTTGATATCGTTGAGGCGCCCATCGATCTTCAGCGCGACTTCGATAGGAATGGGTTTGTCGGTGTACTTGCGAACCATATGCCTCTCGGACATGGCTTGTTTCATATCCATACCGTGCTTCTCCTTACTAAGGGATGTGGGGAGTCTGCCGCCAAAGGCAAACAGACTCATTCCATGAATTGCGGACTATCGAGAGCTTCAGTCAACCTTTCGACTATGGCGATCAGTTCCTCGATGTCCTCACGCCCTATCGTCTCTATGAGGGCGTCGAGCTTTGCGTTGAATTCGTTCTCCTCGTCGCCGAGCAGCTCGCGTCCTTTCGGCGTGAGCAGGACCAATGTGTTGCGCCGGTTCTCGCGCGAAAGGGCGCGCGTTATGAAACCCTTTTCCTCAAGCGAGCGCAGCATCTGCGACACCGCGCCTTTTGTGACGGAGAGGAATTGCCCGATGTCCGTTGGGCTTACGTTCGAAGGACTGTCGGCCGAGTTGTCGTCCACGGCCCTCAGCAGCATGAATTCGGCAAGGCTGATATCCTGCTTCCCGTCCATCGGCCTCATTCCCAAGCCGGAATTGGCAAGCTTCTTGAACTTGAATATGGTTTGCAGAAGCTCGATACGCAGCTTCTCGTCTTTCACCCTGCCCGCACTGTCGGCCATAGAACCTTCCCGCCTTATCTTTCTTCGCCGCCAGGAGCTACGTTCGCAAGTTCTGCAATACGCTCTCGTTCAGATAGGAGATATAGCTCTAAACAATATAGCAATTTACCATAACGAGGTTGAAAAAGAGGGCCGGCGCATCACACGCCAGCCCTGTGCTCCATGGATGCTGTCGGATCCCTACAAAGCGTTGGCTTCTTCGAGTATCTTGTCCATGACTTCAGGCGTAAAGCCCTTCTTGCCTGCTTGGGGGAACTTGAGGAAGGTTGAGATCTTGACCTTTCCACCGTTCTTCATGTTGGAGTCTTCCGTGGACCCGGGAACGTATTTCTCTATGATGGCCACGATCTGAGGGTCGGACATCAGCTCTCCCAAAGTGGAGGAAGTCGTGTAAGCCATGATTCTCCTTTCAGTTGTTCGGCACGTATGCGCGAATCGCCTGCTCGTTGCTATTCGCTAGAGAACTCCGTGTCGAAATCGGCGTTCTTGCGCTCGAACTCGATGTACTCAGCGGCAGTCTTTCCTTTTCCTTCTGCATCCGGGAAGAACAGCGCCTGGTGGGAGTTGTCGCCCATGTACTCGGCGAGCTCCTCC
>CABVEH010000112.1 GCA_902497215.1 uncultured Eggerthellaceae bacterium
TACGTGTCCGCCACGCCCGGAGACTACGAAGAGAAGGTCAGCCAGGCCTTCGTCGAGCAGATAATCCGCCCGACGGGCCTTCTCGACCCCGTCATAGAGGTGCGCCCGTCGCTCTCGCAGATCGACGACATCATCGACGAGGTGCGCGAACGGGCGGCGGCTGGCGAACGCACGCTGATCACCACGCTCACCAAGAAGATGGCCGAAGACCTCACTGAGCATTTGCTCGACCAGGGGATCAAGGCTCGCTACATGCATTCGGACATAGGCACCCTGGAAAGGGTCGAAATCCTGCGCGAGCTGCGCAAGGGCACGTTCGACACCTTGATCGGCATCAATTTGCTGCGCGAGGGGCTCGATCTTCCCGAGGTCACGCTGGTTGCCATACTCGACGCCGACAAGGAGGGCTTCCTCCGCAACCACCGATCGCTCATACAGACCATCGGCCGCGCCGCGCGAAACGTGTCCGGCAAGGTGATCATGTACGCCGACCGCGAGACCGACTCGATGCACCGCGCCATCACCGAGACCAGGCGCCGCCGCGAGATACAGGAGAAGTACAACGCCGAGCATGGCATCGAGCCGCAGACCATACGCAAGGCGATCAACGACATCATGGACTCCATAGTCGACGAGGCCGCGTCGGTCGACGCCGAGCAGATCAACAAGGAGCTCGCGCAGCTATCGCGCGACGAGGTCATGCGCATGGTCATGTCCATGGAGGACGAGATGCGCGCGGCTTCCAGCAACATGGACTTCGAGGAGGCGGCCCGCATACGCGACCAGGTGGTCAAGCTGCGGTCGCAGTACGAAGGGTCGTCGGAAGACGACGTGCTGGCCGACCTGAAGAGCACCGCGCGCAAGGGGTCGAAGTACGGAAACAGGCGACGCAGCAGCTACAAGCGTTAGAATCTAGGCATGATCGACGAGATACAAGTAAGGAACCTGGCACTCATACGCGAGGCCGCGCTGCGGCCGTCCGAGGGCTTGACTGTCATCACCGGCGAAACCGGCGCGGGCAAGACCGCGCTGCTTGCCTCCTGCAAGCTTCTCATGGGGCAGCGCGCCGACCACGACATGGTGCGGCAGGGCGAGAAGGAAGCCGAGGTGCAGGGCAGGCTGTTCCTGCCTGCTTGCGCCATGCTTGTCGAAGACGGCGGCGATGCCGACGCCGAACTCGTGGTAGACAGGCGCGTCTCGGCCGACGGCAGGTCGCACGTCAGGATGAACGGCAGGCTGGCCAGCGTCGCCGAGTTGTCCGAGACGGTGTCGCCCTACGTCGGGCTATGCTCGCAGCACGACCAGCAGCTGCTCTCCAAGCCCGCAGCCCAACGGCGCTATCTCGACCTTTGGGCCGCGTCGGACAGAAGCGGTCTACTCGATGCCTACAGGGAGGCGTTCGATGCGGCGAAGGCTGCCCGTCATGCCCTCGACGACGTCATGGAAAGCGTCGCCTCGTCCGACGCGCGCGTGGAGGACGCCAGGTTCAAGCTGCGCCAGATAGAGTCGCTGAGCCCTTCGCAGGAAGACTACGACGAGCTTGTCTCCTCGTTGCGAAAGGCCGAGAACGCCGAGCTTCTGGCCAGGTCGGCAGGCGAGTCGCACGACGCGCTCTCGGGCGAGGGCGGCGCCCTCGACGCCCTAAATTCCGCCATTGCGCTGCTTTGTGACGGCGCCCAGGCCGACGAGTCTCTAGGCCCCATGTCCGAATCCTTGCGCGAGGCGGTGTACATAGTCGAAGACGTGGCGCGCGACGTGTCGCGTTATCGGGACGCCATCGATTTGGACGTATCGTCCCTCGGACAGATGCAGGAAAGGGTTGCGGCCTACCAGTCGCTGTTCAGGGCTTACGGTCCCACGGTGAGCGACGTGTGCGCCGTGGCAGACGAGGCGCGTGCGGTCGTCGAGGCGGTCGAGGACGCCGACGCCGCCGTGGACCGGGCGCGGGCTGCCCTCCTGCAGGCCGAGGCCGACCTCCGCACAGCAGGGGACGCCCTTCACGAGGCGCGCGCGGCGGCCGCGCCCGAGCTTGCCGGTGCGGTGTCGGATTCCATGTCGAGGCTAGACATGCCCGGTGCGGCACTCGTCGTGCAGGTCGACACGGCAGCGTTTGAAGACTGGTCCGAAAACGGCCCCGACTCGGTGTCGTTTCTGTTCCGCCCCGGCCAAGGCATGCAGGCGCGCCCGTTGTCCCGAATAGCCTCGGGAGGCGAGCTTTCCAGGGTCATGCTGGCGCTGCATGCGGCCATGGGAACGCGCGACGATGTCCCTACGCTGGTGTTCGACGAGATAGACGCCGGCGTCGGTGGTGCTGCGGCGCTTGCCCTGGCCGAAGTGCTCGACGAACTCGCCAAGACGCACCAGGTCATCGTGGTGACGCACCTTGCGCAGGTCGCGTCCAAGGCCTCCGTTCATTACGTAGCCAGCAAGCAAGCCGACGAAGACGCGGTGTTCACGCGCATAGAAGAGGTGTCCGGCAGCGAGCGCACGCGCGAGATAGCGCGCATGCTTTCGGGCTCCATAACCGAGTCGTCGCTTCGCCATGCCGAAGAGCTCCAACGCATGTAGAATTGGCGCCTCGTCGCGCCAAACGGTGGGGATTGTGTAGCGCATGCTCGTGCAACCTTGCCTTATTGCACTTTCTCGGCGATAATTGAATTTCGTATGTATGTTCGCCTTCGCAGTCGAAGGCATTGTAATGCAGAGCCGACATTGGAGAGCGTTTGAATAGAAGCTGCGGAATAGCAAGGACGGGCATAAGCGCCTTCCTGGCGGTTACGCTGTCCTTCTTCAGCATCGCATTGCTCCCGCGCAATGCAAGCGCCGCGCCCGACGAGCTCAGCATCAGCGACGCGCAGCAGGCCGTCAAGACGGCCAAGTACTCCTTGGCCGAGGCGCAGAGCAAGCTTTCAAGCATCTCGTCGGAATGCACCCAGCTGGAATCCGAGATCGCCGACATGCAGACCAAGGTCGACGACCTGGCCGAGCAGACGATTGCGGCCCAGGACGCCATGTTCGCCGGGCGAGAGTCGCTTGGCGAGGCGATGAAGTACGACTATCAGAACGACGCCCTGTCCGCCGTGCTTGGCGTGGTGTTCGGCTCCTCCGACTGGTCGCAGTTCACCAAAGGAGTCGACTACCTGTCGTCCATCATGGACAGCCAGGCGGCCGAGGTCGAGAACCAGAAGCGCCTGAAGGCCGAGCTCGAAGAGGTCTCCGGCCAGCTTACCAAGCAAAAGGACGAGCAGGAGGCCAAGCTTGGCGAGCTCGAGCGCAAGCGCGACGAGGCCCAGCAGGTCGTGGACCAGGTTTCCGAGGAAGTGGCCGCCAACACCGAGAAGCTCAACGAGCTGAAGGCGCAGGCCGCAGCAATCGCTCAGGCAACGCAGGAAACCGCCACCAACACCACCGGCGACTTCAGTGGCGGAGGAAATTCCGGCGGCGGCAACTCCGGCGGCGGGAACTCTGGCGGGAACAACAACTCCGGCGGAGGCGGTGGCAGCTGGGTGGCCCCCATGACCACCAGCTGGAACTCGGGCTATGCCACGGCGTATGACCTTTTCGGGGGAATGACGGCCAGCGGCGAAGTGTACAACTACGACACCTCTGGCGTCGCCATCGCCGTGCAGACACCTGGCTACGGCTCGCTCGTCAGGAACAAGCGCGCCATCCAGATTTCCTACGGAGGCACCACCATCACCACCCGCATCATCGACGGCGGCGGCTTCGCCAAGTACGGCAACGCGCTCGACCTCACCCGTGCCGTCCACGTCGCCCTCGACCCGAACGCCACCACTGCCGCCAAATGGGGCAAACGGACAGTCACGTATCGCCTTCTGTAGATTGATTAGTCCTATAATGTTTCCCTGCACGAGAAGGGAAAGGTTATAGATGTCTTTAGTCGACGAGCTTTCCGCGCTTGCGGAAGAAACATTGTCCAGCATATCCAACGCGACCACCTCGGCAGAGCTCGAGTCGATCAGGGTCGCCGTCGTGGGGAAGTCGGGTAGCCTCACCGGCTACCTGCGTTCCATGGGGCAGGTTCCCAAGGAGGAGCGCGCCCAGGTGGGCAAGGCGGTGAACGCCGCCCGCGAGAAGGTGGAGTCGGCACTCGACGAGGCCAAGGCGCGCATCTCGGCCGCCGAGCTGGCCTCCTCGATCGACGCTGCAGCCGTGGACGTCACCCTTCCGGGGCGCTCGCAGCAGATAGGCACGCGCCATCTCATCAACGGCATGATCGACGAGATATCGCAGGTGTTCCTCGGCCTGGGCTATTCGGTCATCGCCGGCCCCGAGGTCGAGACCGACTACTACAACTTCGAGGCCCTGAACGCCCCGCCGGACCATCCCAGCCGTTCCATGCAGGACACCTTCTACGTGTTCGACATGTCGGGGGAGGGCTCTGCGGTCAAGGGCGAGTCGGACGTGCTGCTGCGCACCCAGACCTCTGGCGCGCAGGTGCACGCCATGGAGGACCGCGAGCTGCCTATATATGTGATAGTGCCCGGCAAGGTGTACCGTCGCGATGTGGCCGACCCTAGCCATCTTCCTCAGTTCCACCAGATCGAGGGCCTGGTCGTCGACAAGGGCATCACCTTCGGCGACCTGAAGGGCACGCTTGATTTCGTGTGCAAGCAGATATTCGGGCCCGATCGCAAGACGCGCTTCCGTGCTCACTACTTTCCGTTCACGGAGCCGTCGGCCGAGGTCGACGTAAGCTGTGGCATCTGCCACGGCGAAGGGTGCCGCATGTGCAAGGGCACCGGCTGGCTGG
>CABVEH010000113.1 GCA_902497215.1 uncultured Eggerthellaceae bacterium
TTTCCGAGTACCGCGCGCTGCAGAAGGCTTTTGAACAGGGGACGTGTTTTTCGTTCAATCGAGAGGGCCAGGACGACGCCCATCAAGATGCACGATTGAACGAAAAACACGTCCCCTGTTCAAAAGCCTCGTCCCCTGGCACATTGCCGTTCCCCCAGCTTCTGGAAACCCACGACTTCATTTTGAACCTGCGGGCCGTTAAGGACGCCGATGAGATCCGTCGCATGAAGGCGGCCCAGGCCGTAACCGACGCGGCGTTCGCGCATATCGTCGAGTTCATCCGTCCGGGCGTCACTGAGCGCGAGATTCAGCTGGAACTCGACGGCTTCATGCTTTCGCATGGGGCGGACGCGCTTGCATTCCCATCCATAGTGGCGTCGGGTGCCAACGGGGCCTCTCCGCATGCCATCGTCAGCGACAAGCCTCTAGCGGCGGGGGAGTGCGTCGTCATGGACTTCGGCGCGAAGCGCGCTGGCTACTGCTCCGACATGACGCGCACGGTGTTCCTAGGTGCCCCCGAAGGCGAGATGCTTTCCGCTTGGGAGGCGCTGCGCCGTGCGAACGAGGAGGTTGAGGCGGCGCTCCGTCCCGGAATGACCGGGCGCGAGGCACACGAGCTGGCCGAGCGCGTGCTGGCAGAAGGCGGCTTCGGCGGCCGCATGGGACATGGTCTCGGACACGGCGTGGGCCTGCAGATCCACGAACTTCCGGTGCTTTCCACGCGCAACGAGGCGCCGCTGGAAGTTGACAACGTCGTCACGGTGGAGCCTGGCATCTACATCCCGGGCCGCTTCGGCATGCGCCTCGAGGACTGCGGCGTCATCACCGAGCGCGGCTACGAGCGATTCACCCAGTCCACCCACGACCTGGTGGTGCTGTAGCGAGACATCAAGCTTCTCTCCGGGATGGACATACTTCCGGTTACGAAACGCAAACCTTCCGGCTACCCGTGCGTGGCGGGTGCGTTCCTCCGCGCTGCGCGCGTGAGCGCCTGTCATATCCTTTCTCCGACGCGAAAGCAATCGAGCGCCGAGGAGGGTTCCTTATGAATTTCATAATCAGATGGATAATCACCGCAGTCGCCGTGGCGGCGGCCGTGTGGCTGGTGCCGGGCGTGTTCGTTTGGAACGACAGCACCTGGGTTGCCGTGGTGCTGGTCGCGCTGCTGCTGTCGCTTATCGACATGTCGATCAAGCCCATTCTGCAGCTGTTTTCGATCCCCATCACGGTCATCACGCTGGGCATCTTCTACGTTGTGGTGAACACGCTGATGCTGTACCTGGCGGCGTGGCTGGCCAACGGGCTATTCGGCGCAGGCTTTGAGATAGCCAGCTTCGGGAGCGGCTTCGTGGCGGCGCTGGTCATCTCGCTGGTGTCGGTGATCCTGAACGGCATCATCGACACCGACTGACGTTCCCTGAACTGCTTGACAGCCGCGTTGCAGGGTCTATAATGCCTTTTTAGCACTCACAGCATGAGAGTGCTAAAACGCGAAAGGACGACCGTAAATGAGAAAGTTCAAGACAGAGTCGAAGAAGCTCCTCGACTTGATGATCAACTCCATCTACACCAACAAGGAGATATTCCTGCGCGAGCTGATCTCCAACGCATCGGACGCCGTCGACAAGCTACTTCCGCAGCCTGGTCGACGACGAGGTGCAGATAAACCGTGCCGACCTGGCGATAACCGTCGCCTACGACAAGGACGCGCGCACCGTCACCATATCCGACAACGGCATCGGCATGGACAAGGACGAGCTGGACAAGAACCTGGGCACCATCGCCCATTCCGACTCCTTCGAGTTCAAGGCCAACCAGGCCGCTTCCGACGCCGAGGACGCCGCCGAGGACCAGGAGGGCCTGGCCGACAAGACGGCCCAGGACATCGCCGACGTCGACATCATCGGGCAGTTCGGCGTCGGGTTCTACTCGGCGTTCATGGTCGGCAAGAAGGTTCGCGTGGTGTCCCGCGCCTACGGGTCCGACGAGGCCTGGGCCTGGGAGTCCAACGGCATCGACGGATACGACATCAAGGCCGCCGAGCGCGACACGCACGGCACCGACGTCACCGTCTACCTCAAGGACAACGACGCCGACGAGTACTACGACACCTACGCCAGCGAGAGCGGTCTGCGAAACCTCATCAAGCGCTACAGCAACTACGTGCGCTACCCGATCAACATGGAGGTCGAGAAGAGCCGCGAGCTGCCGAAGCCCGACGACGCCGGCGACGACTACAAGCCCGAGTTCGAGACCTACACCGAGCTCGAGACCATCAACTCGATGATCCCCATCTGGAAGCGCAAGAAGAGCGAGGTCTCCGACGAGGAGTACAACGAGTTCTACAAGACCGACTTCCACGACTTCGAGGACCCGGCCCGCACCATATCGCTGCATGCCGAGGGAACGCTGACCTACGACGCGCTGATGTTCGTGCCTTCGCACGCGCCATACGACATGTGGTCGAAGGACTACAAGAAGGGCCTCGCCCTGTACAGCTCGGGCGTGCTTATCATGGAGAAGTGCGAAGAGCTCGTGCCCGACTACTTCAACTTCATGCGCGGCGTGGTCGACTCCGCCGACCTCACGCTGAACATCTCGCGCGAGACGCTGCAGCACAACAGCCAGCTGCGAGCCATCGGCCGCCGCCTCGAGAAGAAGATCAAGTCCGAGCTCGAGAACATGCTGGAGGACGACCGCGAGGCTTACGAGAAGTTCTACAAGGAGTTCGGCCGCACGCTGAAGTACGGCGTCTATTCCAGCTACGGCATGGCGAAGTCCACGCTTGAGAACCTGCTGATGTTCTATTCGGCCAAGCAGAAGAAGATGATCACGCTGGAGGAGTACGTCACCGACGCCCCCGCCGAGGCCGAGGCCATCTACTTCGCCGCAGGCGACTCCATCGACCGCCTGGCGCAGATGCCCATCGTCACCACGGTTCTGGCCAAGGGATACGACGTGCTGCTGTGCGACGAGAACGTGGACGAGTTCTGCATGATGGCGCTGCAGAGCTACAGCTCCGACAAGATCGTCACGTTCGACGACGAAGGCAACCAGGAAGAGCCCAAGCAGTTCGCCATCAAGAACGTCGGCGGCGAGGACCTGGGGCTCACCACCGAGGAGGAGAAGAAGGAGGCAGAGGAGGCCACCGAGGCCAACGCCGGCCTGTTCGACGCCATGCGCGACGCGCTGGGCGGCAAGGTGGAGAAGGTCGTCGTGTCCACGAGGTTGACCGACGCCCCCGTGGTGCTGACCACCGAAGGCGCCGTGTCGCTGCAGATGGCGCAGATCTTCAAGCAGCAGCCCGGCGGCGACGAAGAGACCCCCGACGTGCACATCGTCATGGAGGTCAACCCGAAGCATTCCGTGTTCGACGTGCTGAAGAAGGCGCACGAGGACGGAGACTCCGACAAGGTGAGCAAGTACACCGGCATCCTGTACGACCAGGCGCTGCTGGTGGAGGGCCTGCCCATCGACAACCCGCTGGAATTCTCGCAGGCGATTGCAAGCCTTATGAAATAAGGAATCTATTGTTGGGAGCGGAAAGCGGTTCTCAAAACCGATTTCGGCTCCCACGGCTTGGAGTCGGCGGAGGTTCTGCGGAACTCGACGCCACTTCGTGGCGTCTCAGACAGTCCTCGAACCCCGTCTCCGCCGAATCCTTCGCCGCAGCCTCGGACGGTTTTTCAAACCGCTTCCCGCTTCCTTGTTCAGCCTTTTTCGCTATTGAATTACCCGTCGATGACGTCGCGGGGGTCCATCAGGTCGTTGGGCGGCACGCGCACCTCGTCGCAGCCTAGCTCGCGCAGCATTGCGAGCGTGCGATGCGGGGCGCGTCCGCCGTCGAAGCGCGTGCAGTAGTCCAAGGCGTCCACAAGCGTTATGTTGTGCATCAGGTCGGCCATCGTGTCCACGTCGGGCACCGGGGGAAGGTACAAGGCCGGCAGGTTGGCCTCGCGCGCCTTGTCCACGTAGGCGGGAAGAACCGTGAGGCCCGATGGGTTGTAGAACACTCCGCCGTGGTCGAAGTCTGTTCCGCGCGTCCACCCGACGATGCTGACGCCCATCTCCTGGTCGGGGGCCAGCACGATGCCGCCATGGTCCATGTGCTCCAGTTCGTGAAGGGCCGCGAATCCGCGCACGACGTCGTCGACCGCCAGCGCCGGCATGTCCGCGCCCATCGACAGGATGCAGTCGGCGCCGGCGTCCCAGCACTGCTCGAAGGCGTCGTTGTAGTGCTCATCGAAGCTCGTTCCGGCATCTGTTATAACGCGGATGGGGAAGGTGACGTCGCCTTCCAGGGGACCGAACTCGCGTTCCAGCAAGGTGCGCATCGCGTCTGCGTTGGCCGCGGGCGCGGTGGAGACCACAAGCTCGTAGGCATCAGCCGCGCCTTCCGACGCGAGGCGTCGCGTGCATGCGTCGAATGCGGCGAGGCATGCGGCAACTACGTCGAGCAGCATGGCCTCGTACAGGCGCGAGGCGTCTTCGGCTGTGAACATGCCGCCGCGTTCCGCCGTCAGGCGCGTCTTCACCAGGCCCGGTTTGGGCAGCTTCGAAAAGAGCAGCAGCACGTTCTTGCGGGTTTCCATGGAGGCTCCTTGGGTGCAGCGTATCGGTACGCGTCAAAGAATACCGCATGCGTGACAGGGGACGTTCGCTTTTGACGCATTTGGCGGAGCGGAGGGCAGGGGGCGGGGCGGCTCGCAAGCGACTCGGCTCCCGCAATGCGGCTCTCGCGAAGGT
>CABVEH010000114.1 GCA_902497215.1 uncultured Eggerthellaceae bacterium
GTCGCGAAGCGGCGCCGAGTTCCGCAGAACCTCCGTCAAAACGTGCATCGCGGGAGCCGAGCCCTGCGGAGAGCGCGGATACTTCCGTCCCTCCGGGGTGGGTTGCTTCTCACACTCGGCCTGGCGTTTTCATTTCGTCGGGCCCCTCCCGCTGCCAACCCCGCGTCTTCTGGAGATTTTGTGACAGCGTTTCGCGGGCTTCACGCGAATGCCACAAAATCTACCCTGCTCGAACACCTCGAAACCCTTCCAAAAACGGCAAGAACTCCCCGCGTAGCAAACGATTCTGCGTCATTTCGGTAACGATTCTATGCTATACTCCCCAGCACTTATGTTCCTATGTTCCAGCAGTAAAGGCCGCAAGCTTGGCCTTGCATAAGTAAGAAGGGGAAACACCATGAAGCGACTCATCTCGTGCGCTGTCACCTTCTGCCTGGCATTCTCCCTTTTCGGGGTACCCTCTCTCGCGTTCGCGAAGGATGCCTTGGCCTCGGGTGAAAGCACCCAGTCCGACGTTGTCGACAGCTCGTCGGCCGCAAGCCAGTCCAGCTCCAGCAGCGCTGGCACCACGTCCGACCAGACTCAAGGCTCCACTGCGGAAGGGTCTGACGCCAGTGAAACCGGCGTCTCCCAGAACCCCGTTTCCGAGAACCTGGTGCCGCAAAGCAACGTCACCGAGACGGTCGACGGCGACATCACCTTCTTCGGCATCGACGACGCCCAGGCGCAGGCCGACGCCGCGTCCGTGGCTACCAAGGGCTCGCAGCTTTCGGGCGCCCTCGTCACGGTCAAGCTGCGCTCGCAGATCCATCCCTCAAGCCCCACCGGCAACCTGACCACCGACTTCGGGGTGAAGGCCCAGGTCGTCGACAAGCAGACCGGCAGCGTCATATCGTCTGCGGAATTCGTCCCCGCAACCAGCGCCACGGGCGGCGAAGCGAACGACGAGACCCGCATCATCGGCGACTACGTGGCGGCATTCCCCGACCGCATCCCTGCGGGCACGCACGAGCTTCGCGTCTCCGGCCAGAACTACCTCACCCACGTCGAAAGCAACTTCGCCGTCGAGGACGGCAACCGCATCAACGTCAAGCTCGTCGACATGGTCGCCTGCTCGAACGCCGACACGTCGGTCTCCACCACGGTCGACGCCAACAAGAACATACAGGGCCTGCTGCCCTACGGCGACTTCGACGGCAATGGGCGCATCGACAACAACGACACGTGGATGATGACCCGCGCGCTTTCGCAGCCGCCCACGGCTGCCGACGTGGCCAGGTACGACATCAACGCCGACGGCGTCTTCAACCTGCTCGACACGCAGTACTTCGCCACCACCATCAAGGAAGGCAACGACACGGCCTCCAGCATCGAGTCGCTCATAGATGTCATCCATGGCAAGCCCATCATCACCAAGGATTGCTCGCAGACGAAGGTCTCCACGTCCGACGCGCAGATCAAGATCGGCAACTTCGTGGGCGGCGACGGCGGAAGCGAAAGCGGCGACAGCCCCGAGGACTTCACCGCGTCCGCGCTTCGCGAGGCCCTTTTCGAGAATCCCGACCTCAGCGTCATCCTCGAGCAGTACGACCCCATCTCGGAAGCCAACCCGGTCTCACTCGAGATAGAAACCTCTTCGCTTGGCGCCACCACGCCCAGCGACCCCGACGGCTCGCAGGATTCCCCAGCGGTCGACAACCCCGTCATCGAAATGGAGGGCCTGGCCATCCGGCCGCCCGCCATGACCACGTCCAACAAGACGGAAGACGAGGTCAGCAGCCTCAGTTCCGGCGTGGTCTCGGTCGAGGACGAGAACGGAACCGTGCATGAGTTCACGTTCGCGAACGGCCAGCAGACCGGCGCAGGACGCAGCTACAGCCTTGTGGACACGCTGCTGCGCTCCGGGTCGGAAACGGCCCATGCGGCCGACAACACCGGGTCGGTCGTCATCGACTTCGGCACCCGCATAGCCATCAAGAAGATCACTATCAAGGTGACGGCCACCACCAAGGCCAACGCAACCCTGGCCGAGATCGGCAAGGTCGAGTTCCTTAACAAGATGGAAGACCGCATCGACCCGCCCGACCTTTCCGTTCCCACCAACCTCAAGGGCGAGCCCGGCGACAAGAAGATATCCTTCAACTGGGACCCGCAGCTCAACATCACCGGCTACGAGGTCCGCATGACCAGCCCCGAAGGCAAGACCACCGTCAATTCCACGGTGCTTCCGGCCTTCTCCATCGCCGACAAGAAGATGAAGTCGGGCACCTACGTCGCCAGCGTGCGCTCCACCAACGGCGACTGGAAGAGCCCCTGGTCCGACGACGTTTCCGTCGAACTGGTGCCCACGAAGCGTCCCGACATGCCCACGGGCATTTCCGTGACGCCCGGCTATCGCGAGCTCGTCGTGTCCTGGCCTGCGGTCGAAGACGCCGCCTATTACAACATGTACTACCGCGAAGCCAGCGCCTCGCAGTTCACCGCGGTGTCAGGCAACATAACCAACAACCGCTACACGCTTTCCAACCTGAAGGGCGACACCACCTACGTCCTCTACATCACTGCGTCCAACAACTTCGGCACGTCGCCCAAGTCCGAGGACCGCACCGGCACCACGCTTGGCGAGGTCAGAGCGAAGGTGCCCTGGTACAACCTGATCAACCGCACCGCGCAGCACAAGGACGGCACCGGCTTCGAGGTGTGGAACGCCGAACAGGCCAAGGCGAACGACAACATCGCCTCCATTGCCGCCACCGCCGCCAACGACGACACCGTCAACCCCGGGTTCGACCCCTACTGGATGGTCGACGGCGACTACGGCACCGGCTACGTGCCCAGCCGCATGTCCACCTACTACGACGGCGCACGCGTCGTGTTCGACAACGCCTACGACATGGACTCCCTGATCATCACGTCCTCGTTCATGGACGGCTATGGATACACCGGGGTCGCCGACCTTCGCGTCAACATCAAGGACGCCAACGGCAACGCGTCCTACTACAACATGTCCAACGGCACCGTCACCACGTCCGTGGTGGGCTCCGACGCCCCGAACTCCTTCATGGTCAAGTTCCCGAAGAGCAGCGTGAAGGAGATAACGGTCGGGTCCATGCGCGCCTATGGCTGGAAGGCGGCCATTTCCGAGATAGCGTTCTACAAGTACGACTCCATATCCGACGACCTGGACGCCATCTGGGACGACGACCTGCACACCGTGCTGAAGAGCGACGTCGATGGCACCGCGGTCGATTCGGCCTACCTCGACCAGCTCGAGGCCCGCATCAACGCCGTCGACCTCGAATGCAACGAGTACGCGCCCAACCGCGCACTGCTGCTGCAGACGCTGGCGTATGCCCGCCAGGCCCTCGAGTTCGGCAAGGTTAACGCCGAACCGGCCCGCATCTACTCTTCCATCGATTCCACCACCAACGCCAACGTCGGCGGCATCAACAGCTGGCAGCCCATCGGCGTCGCCGCCCAGGCGAACGACAAGCTGCAGGTGTTCGTGGGCGGCAGGGCCAACGCCGGGTCCGATCCCATCACCGCAGGGCCGTCACCATTGGTTCTTGGCATCAGCCAGAACGGCGGCGAGACCAAGGACGTCTACACCACCATCAAAGGCCCGGGCTCCAATGGTCAGCTTAACTATGGCATGAACGAGATCACCGTGCCTGCCACGGGCAACACCATCGCCACGCAGGAAACCGGCGGTCAGCTCTATGTCACCGCGCAGACCTACAACAAGAGCATGGAATTCAACGTGCGCGTCATCGGCGGGACAGACATCGCATGTCTGAACCTTTACAAGGTCACCGACGACGCCGAGTACAGGAAGCGCTGCGAGGCCTACGTCGACGACCTCAACGAGCAGGTCGCGAACCTGCAGAAGACGCACGACGAAGGCAACCACAGCGTCGAGAAGTACACCCCTCAGGGATGCTTCGCCAACACCACCGACATCATGCTGAACAGCATCATGTTCTCGGTGCCTGCCACCAGCGCCCTTGGCGGCCTGGGCAGCACCGCCAGCAGGGACCAGCAGGTCGACCAGCTAATTAGGTCCACCAAGTCGTCCGAGGAAATGATGCAGCTGTTCTGGCAGCACAAGGGCCTCGGCACCATGACCACCGCCGAGCAGCAGGCCTATGGCGGAAAGAACGGCATCCCCGCCGGACATCTGAACCCGCGCTACGTTCGCACCAACCCTGGCGTGTTCATGTACGCCGCCGGAAACCACATCGGCATCCAGTACGGCAGCACGTCCGTCACGGGCACGCCGGGCGTCACCTGCGTCGAGGGCAGCGACGGCCTGTGGCAGTCTGGATACTACTTCGGATGGGGCCTCGCGCACGAGATCGGCCACCAGATCAACAACGGCGGCTACACCTACGCCGAAACCACCAACAACTACTACGCGCAGCTGATCACGGCCAACGACACCAACGAGCGCTCGCGCTACGGCTGCCAGTCGCTCTACGACCGCGTCACCTCCGGCACGAAGGCGCCGCCTTCCGGCAAGACGGGAATCGGCCTGTACTGGTCGCTGCACCTGGCCTACGACAACGGCTACAACTACAAGCAGTACAGCAACTACACCGACCTGTACAACAACCTCATAATGGCGCGCATCGACTCCATCTCGCGCAACCCCGAAAAGGCGCCCGGAACCGGCTTCACGCTTGCCGGCGCCGACAAGGACAACACGTTCATGCGGCTGGCGGGGCGTCGTCGTTGACGTA
>CABVEH010000115.1 GCA_902497215.1 uncultured Eggerthellaceae bacterium
ACGCTCACGTCCGGCCCCCACGCCGCCATCTCTTCAATGGACGAGATCGACGCCATCGGGCACAGGATAGTGCAGGGAGGCAAGTACTTCGACAGGTCGGTCCTGATCAACGAGGACGTCATCGCCAAGATAGACGAGCTGGCGGAGCTTGCCCCGCTGCACAACAAGGCCGCCATAATGGGCATCGACGCCTGCATCAAGTACATGCCCGACAAGCCGATGGTGGCCGTGTTCGACTCCGCGTACTTCCAGACGCTCCCGCCCAAGGCCTACATGTACGGAATCCCGTACGAATACTACGAAAAGTACGACATCCGCAAGTACGGAGCGCACGGCACGTCCCATCGCTACATCGCCGAGCGCGCGGCCGACTTCATCGACGAGCCGCTGGAGGACCTGAAGATAATAACCTGCCACCTGGGCAACGGCTGCTCGATGTCGGCCATAGACCACGGCGTCGCGGTCGACACGTCGATGGGCCTCACGCCGCTTGACGGCCTCATCATGGGAACGCGCTGCGGCTCCATCGATCCCGCAATAGTCGCGTTCATCATGGAGCACGAGAACCTCACCTCACAGGAGATGAACGACGTCCTCAACAAGAAGTCCGGGCTTCTGGGCGTCTCGGGCATCTCGAACGACGTGCGCGACCTGCGCAAGGCGTCCGAGGAAGGCGACGAGCGGGCGCAGTTGGCCTACGACATGTACTCCAATTCCGTGAAGAAGTACATCGGACAGTACATCGCCGTCATGGGCGGCGTCGACGTCATCGTGCTGACCGCCGGAGTGGGGGAGAACTGCGACAAGATGCGCCGCATGATATTCGCAGGCCTCCAGCCGCTAGGCATCGAGCTCGACTTCGAGAGGAACAAGGAGCGCGGGGGAGAACGCGAGATATCCACCGACGACTCGACGGTGCAGATCCTCGTGATACCCACCGACGAGGAGTACATGATAGCCCGCGACACGTTCGAGATAGTGCAGGAGACGCTTCAAGAGGAGATGGACGAGGCAATGCTCGTCCTCGGATAAGGAGCCGGCGAATGACATCGTTCATCGAAGGGATGAAGGCAACCGCCAGGGAGCACAGGCAGACGATAGTCCTCCCCGAAGGGTCCGACCCGCGCACGCTCGAGGCTGCGGAACAGATCCTGTCGGAGCAGATCGCCGACCTGATCGTGTTGGGCGACGCGGAAGCCATTGCTGCCAGCGGAAGGAACCTCGAAGGGGCCCGCATAGTGAATCCTTCGGAATCCGACCTGCTCGACGAGTTCGCCGCGTCGCTTCACGAGATGAGGAAGTCCAAGGGGCTCTCGCTGGACGAGGCCAGGGCGCTTGTGGAAGACGAGCTCTATTTCGGCGTCATGCTGGTGAAGACCGGGCGCGCCGACGGCATGGTGGCCGGGGCTTGCCATTCCACCGGCGACGTGTTGCGCCCGTCGCTGCAGATACTCAAGACGGCCCCAGGCGCGGCCCTCGTCAGCTCGTTCTTCGTCATGGCCGTGCCCGACTGCGAGTTCGGAGACCAGGGAACGTTCATTTTCGCCGACTGCGGGCTGAACGTCCAAACCGATCCGGAAAGCCTCGCCAACATCGCAGTGAGCTCGGCGCAGTCCTGGACGTCCCTCATCGGCAGCCAGCCCAAGGTCGCGCTGCTGTCGCACTCGTCTTACGGCTCGGCCCGCAACGACGACGCAAACAAGGTGGTCGAGGCCACCAAGATAGCCAAGGAACTTGCCCCCGACGTCGCGATAGACGGCGAGCTGCAGCTCGATGCGGCGCTGTGCCCCGACGTCGCGGCCGCAAAGTGCCCCGGGTCGCCGGTCGCAGGGTCGGCCAACGTGCTGATATTCCCCGACCTCGACGCGGGAAACATCGGGTACAAGCTCGTCCAGCGCCTGGCCAAGGCCGAGGCCTACGGGCCTGTCACGCAGGGCCTTGCAAGGCCGGTCAACGACCTCTCACGCGGATGCAGCGCTTCCGACATCGTGGGCGTCGTTGCCATCACCTGCGTCCAGGCTGCATCCAAGTAGGCGAGCCGCGCAGGCCCGTCTGCTGCATCCGGCCGCTGTTTTGTCCTACAATTCCGATGACGTGCTGAGAACCCCCTGCTGCGGGGACGAACGGAAGGCGATCATGAGCGTCAACTATGCGAAATTCAACGAGATCGACATCGAGTCCTTCGACGCGGTCGTCGTAGGCAGCGGCTTTGCGGGAAGCGTGGTCGCGCGCCAGCTTGCCGACATGGCGGACATGAAGGTGCTGATCATCGAGAAGCGCCCGCACATAGCCGGGAACATGTACGACGAGTACGACGACGCGGGCATACTCGTGCACCGCTACGGCCCGCACATCTTCCACGCAAACAGCCAGAGGGTGTTCAACTACCTGCGCCAGTTCTCTGGATGGCTGGGATACCAGCACCACGTGCTCGCCGACTGGTACGGCACCTACATGCCCGTTCCCTTCAACAAGAACTCCATGGAGATCGCGTTCGGCCCCGAGAAGGCGGCCCACCTCATACAGAAGCTCGTGGACACGTACGGCGACGAGCGCAAGGTCACCATCAACGAGCTGCGCGAGAGCAACGACGAGGAGCTGGCCGAGGTAGCCGACTTCGTCTACAAGAACGTCTTCCTGTACTACACGCAGAAGCAGTGGGGGCAGACGCCCGAAGAGGTCGACCCGTCCGTCACCGCACGGGTGCCGGTGTTCATATCCCGAGACGACAGGTACTTCCAGGACACCTACCAAGGAATGCCCATCTACGGCTACACGAAGCTGTTCGAGGACATGCTGGGGCACGACAACATCACCGTGTGCCTCAACACCGACGCCACCGGCGTGTTCGACCTGGAGTTCCTGGACGGGTCGGAGGATTCGAAGCTTAAGTCGATCAGCATTCTCGGCAAGGCCTTCGAAGGCCCCATCGTGTACACCGGTCCGCTGGACGAGCTCTTCATCGGAAGGTTTGGACGGCTGCCCTACAGAAGCCTCGACTTCGTGTACGAGACCTACGACGAGGAATACAAGCTGCCTTGCGGAACCGTCAACTACACGGTGACCGAAGACTACACGCGCATAACCGAGTTCAAGCACCTCACCGGCCAGAAGGCCCCCAACACCACCATCATGAAGGAGTACTCGCGCGCCTACGAGGACCCGGACAGGCAGATTCCCTACTACGCCATCCTGAACGACGAGAACATCGCGCACTACGAACGCTACCGTGCGCTCACGGAGTCGCTTCCGAACTTCCACCTGATAGGGCGCCTGGCCGAGTACAAGTACTACAACATGGACAAGATAGTCGAGAACGCGCTCGACCTTTCCCGCGAGCTCGTCGCCGCCGCCAAGGAGCGCCAAGCGCGATGAAGACGATAACCTTCGCGGTGCCCTGCTACAACTCGGCCGACTACATGGACAAGTGCGTCGAGTCGCTGCTCGCCTGCGGGGACGACATCGAGGTTCTGCTGGTGGACGACGGAAGCTCCGACGGCACGCTTGCAAAGGCCGAGGAGTGGGAGAGGGCCCATCCCGACAGGGTGCGGGCGATACACAAGGAGAACGGCGGCCACGGGTCAGCCGTCAACGCCGGCCTCGACGCCGCCACCGGGATGTACTACAAGGTGGTCGACTCCGACGACTGGCTCGGCGCGGCGGCGATGCACGAGGTCCTCAACGTCCTGCGCCGGCAGGAAGGGCGCGAAGACCCGCTCGACATGCTGATAGCGAACTACGTGTACGAGAAGGTGTACGAGGACAAGAGCACGACCATGCGGTACAGGCGCGTGCTTCCCGAAAGGCGCGAGTTCGGATGGGACGAGATAGGCAACTTCGGGCCGTCCCGCTACATCCTCATGCATTCGGTCGTCTACCGCACGCAGCTGCTGAAGGACATCGGACTGCGCCTTCCGGAGCACTGCTTCTACGTCGACAACGTCTTCGTGTACGAGCCGCTGCCCTACGTCAAGTCCATCTACTACATGGACGTCGACATGTACCACTACTTCATAGGCCGCGAAGGGCAGTCGGTCAACGAGGACACCATGATGGCGCGCATGGACCAGCAGATCAGGGTCACAAAGACCATGATCGACGCCATCGACGTCGAGAAGGTGGAGCCGAGGAAGCTGCGCAAGTACATGGAGAACTACCTGGCCATGATGATGTGCATATGCTCGGTCTTCCTCCGCATGAAGAACACTCCGGAAGATGACGAGAAGCTGCAGGAAGTGTGGGACTACCTGCGCGCGAAGGACCCCAACCTCTACCGCAAGATGCGGTACAAGGTGGTCAACTTCTGGACGAACCTTCCCACCGAGGCCGGGCGCCGCTTTGGGCTCGGCGGATACCACCTGGCCCAGAAGGTGTTTAAGTTCAACTAGCCTTCGCCGGACGAGCGGACGCGTGCCTACTCGAAATCCTTATGAGACGTTGCTTGGTCGAGACGGGGCGTATGGGGCGAAGATTCTACTTTGTTCAGAATGGCTACAGGTAGCCGCAGCTTTTAGCATTTTGGCCGCTCTTCGCCAATCAGCCCCGTCGAAACCAAGCAATGGGACGTCGAATCGGATGAGAGAGGCATGCGTCCGCTCGTTCGAAGCAAATCGTCCTTTACGCGATCACCTCTCGCTGGCCAGGAAGAACAGCGCCATGGTGCCAGGTCCCGAATGGGCGCCGATGACGGG
>CABVEH010000116.1 GCA_902497215.1 uncultured Eggerthellaceae bacterium
CCGCATTCCTCTCGCAGCACGCGCGCAGCCCGCTTGGCTAGCGTGCGCTCGGAATCGACCGGCGCCATGCCGGGGGCAAGCTCGGGACGGCATTGCAGGCATGGGCGGTACCCGGCGGCCTCGGCCTGCGCCGCAGACTCGAAGAACGTGCAGTTCTGCCGCTTCGGAAGCTTTGCGCGGCAGACCGGGCGGCAGTATATGCCCGTCGACGACACTCCGACGAAGAACTGGCCGTCGAAGCGACCATCCTTCGACTTCAGCGCCTCGTAGCATGCGTCCTGGTCGAGCGCCATGGCGTCGTCGCCTCCCTTCGTGGGCCGCGGGTGGCCGCGGCGTCGTCTGCATGCATCGATTCTACGCCGTCAAGATTCAACAACTGGCGGGATTCGGACATGGAAGCAAATCGTCGTGGCAGGGGACGTTGGCTTCCGGTGACAGCGGGGCGAAGATGCCGCAGCTGGGCGTCGCGGACTTCTATCCCGATGCGCTGACCAACCTAATAGCGCTCAACAAGGTGGAACTCGCCGTGAAGCAGGTGGAGGGCTGGGCGCCATTCCCCGACGCCCGAGCCCCACGTGGCCGAGCTTCTGGACGTCATCCGCGACAAGTGCCTCTAGAAGGCAAAGAGGACGAAGACTTCGAGTCGCAAAAACAAGGGGCGAACGCGAAGTTCGCCCCTGCGTCGATCCGATAATTGCCCAGGCCCCGCAATGCGTGGGCGGCCTGGACTTGCAACAATCGGCTACTCCTTCTCGGAAGCTGCGCCTCTCATTCCAGGAAGGTACTTCATCCCCAGGCAGAACACCAGCGACCCGACGCCAACCATGCCTAGGAAGACCCCGACCTCGAGCGGCGTGGGGGCGTACACCATTCCGGCGTAGGCCTGGGCCAGCGTGCCGCTTGCGTCGGTGATGGTGTACCCCGACATGGGTCCGGCCCACTCCAGCTGGGGAAGCTGGAATCCGCCCACGACCAGCTCGGCGCGCTTCAGGAACGCAGCGGCAAGGGCCGCGATGGGCGCCGCTATGGCGAGAGGCCTGCAGCGTAGCTTCGGCACGAAGCATACGACCGCGCACAGCGCCAGGCATGCCATCTGCAGCCAGAACAAGGGCGCCAGCGGGCCGGCTAGCAGCATGCCTGCCACGGCGCCGTCGCCGTAGCCCGAGGTGACCAGGTCGCACAGGAAGCAGTAGGCGTCGATGCAGGCAAGCGCGCCCAGCACCTTGTACAGCGTCGCCGCGACGCCGTCGGGAAGGATCCCCCTGCCGGCCTTCCCGGCGACCGCCTGCGCGACGATGGCGAAGGCCACCCCGGAAAGGAGGGCGCTGGTGGCGAACCATGGGCCCAGGAGCGCGGTGCTCCACATCTCGCGGCCGTGCTGCAGGCCGAAGATCCAGGCGTCCACCGTTATCACGACAAGCGCGGCGCCGCATGCGACCCCGCTCATGACGCGCATGGCCGCAGCCGTGGACCGGCCATCCTCGAAGCGGCGCAGGAACGCTAGGTAGACTACGGCCACGACTATGAAAAGCCCCACCGCGAGGACGTCCCACATGAGCGGCGACGACATGTTGGCCGACGCGAACAGCTCGTACATGCGCATCGGCTGCCCAAGGTCTACCACGATCAGGATTCCCGCCAACAGCATCGCGCAGAGGCCGGCCCAACAGAAGGTGCGCTCCGCGTCGATCGGAAGCGGCCGCCCGACCAGACGGGGGAAGGCCGCGACGGCCAGGCATCCCGACCCTAGCCCGACGAAGAACATGAAGCCCATGATGTAGAGCCCCCACGAGTCGAGGTTCCTCATCCCGGTAAGCGCCATCCCGTTGGCGAGCTCCACTCCGTATAGCACGAGCCCCAGCACGGACACGATGGCGCATGCCAGTATCGCGCGGTTCAGCCCGGCGGCGTTGCCCTGCGCCTTGCGTCCCTTGTCCTTGGGCGTGTTGCGGGCGTCGCCCGCGTTTCCGGCACCCATCGTGGATGCGATGTTGTTTCCAGTCATTTCGACACCCCTTTGCATTCCCCGGCGTTAAACCCGGTAGTAGACGGACGGTTTCGTTCCCTCCTCGGGAAGCAGCTGCGCATACCCGGCCTTCCTGACCTCCCGCGAGATCTCGGAGTCGGGGTCGTCCAGGTCTCCGAACATGCGCGCCCTGGTCGGGCACACCTCCACGCAGGCGGGCTGCTTGCCTTCGGAGGTCCTGTGCGAACAGAAGGTGCACTTCTCGACGGTGTGCTTCTGGTGCGCGGCCACCTTCGCGCCGCCCGTGGTCTTGTCTATGTGGTACTCGGGCTCGTCCCACAGGAAGCTGCGCACGCCCGTGTAGGGGCAGGCCGCTATGCACATGCGGCAGCCTATGCAGCGGTCGGCGTCCTGGTGCACGATGCCTGTCTCGGGGTCGCGGTACGTCGCGCCGACGGGGCACACCTTCTCGCAGGCTGGGTTCTCGCAGTGCATGCACTGCACCGTCCTGTAGGAGAGCTCGGTGTTCGGGAACTCGCCCGACCCCGTGTCCATCGCCTCGCCGCCCACGGTCCTCGTCTGGTTCCACCAGACGCCCTTGGGCACGTTGTTCTCAAGCTTGCACTTGACGCTGCAGGTGTGGCACCCGATGCAGCGCTTGGTGTCTATGGCCATTCCGTAATGCATTTGGAACCACCTCTCCTAGTTTTCCCAGAGCCGGACGTTGCAGAGCTGGTCGCAGAAGCAGGCCGACACGCCCCACGGGTCCAGGTACGAGTCGTTCAGCTCGGAATACCCGCCCTCTATGAACTGGCTGCGCTGCCAGCCCTTCGGCATGCGCACGTCGCCGGGGCGCACGTCGTCGTTGACGACGGCCTTCATAACGACATGGCCGCGCGAGTTGTACACCTCGACAACGTCGCCGGTCTTTATGCCGCGCTCCTCGGCGTCCTGCCTCGACAGGAAGACGAACGGGTCGCCCTCTATCTCGTTCAGCACGGGGTTCGAGAAGTGCTGGGTGTGGGTGCGGAACCTTTCGTGCACCTGCAGGCAAACCAGCGGGTACTTGTCGAAGTCCGGGTGGTCCTTCCAGGCCTCGCGCGGGGGCGTCCAGTAGGGCAGGCGCTCCTTGCGGACCTCCTCTGCGGTGAACGTTTGGCCGAAATCGGCGCGGGGCTCGGGGCTTTCCCAGTACAGGGTGAGCCTGCCGTGCGGGGTCGGGAAAGGCGACCAGTGGCCTCCGATGACGTTGGGGTCGTCCTCCGACGCCACGGTGCGGAAGATGTGCTTGTCGTTGACGGTCTCCCATGTCATTCCCAGCTCGCGCGGGCCCTCCGCGTCAAGCGACATCCTGATCCACTCGTCCATGGTGCGCTCGGGGAAGAACTCGTCGTCGTAGCCCATGGCCTTGCCGATCAGCGAGAATATCTCGATGTCGGGCTTCGACTCGAACTGGGGCTCGATGCACGCGTCTGCTAACTTCGAGTACGCGGTGTTCTGCCCCGACCAGAAGTCGGTGACCTCCAGCCACATGGAAGCCGGAAGCACCATGTCGGCGTACACCGCGGAATCGGTCCACTGGTTGTCCACCACCACCCAGTACTCAAGGTTCGGGAACACGTCGGTGAACCATCGGTTCTGGTCGGAGTAGTTGGACATCGGGTTCGACGAGAGCGTGATCATGGCCTTCACGGGGTACGGCTCGCCCTTGTACTCCTGGTCGCGCCACACGTCGTACATATGGAACGCGGGGATCTCCTCGGTGGGAAGCGGGTTGTTCGGCTCCGATATGAACTTGGTGTCGGCGCCCACGCCCGGAGAATGCATGCCGGCGAGGCCCGTGCCGTGCTTCGTGAAGTTGCCGGTAAGGGCCTGCATGATGCAGGCGGCCTGGAACCACAGGTGCCCGTTCTGGTACTGGTTCAGCCCGTAGGCGCAGTTGATGATCACGTTGCCCACGGTGGAGTACTCGTCGGCGAAGTCCTCGAGCGTCTGCAGGTCGACGCCCGAGATCTCGGCGGCGTCTTCCATGGTGTACTGGGAAAGGTGGTCCTTCAGAAGCGTGTAAACGGTGTCGTAGGGCACGCCGTCCACGACGATGCTGCCCTCGAGCTGAGGGCTTGCGGCATCCGCGAACGGCTTCGCCTGCCCGTCGGCGTCGATGACGTAGTAGTCGCCCTCGTCTGCCGTGGCCTTCGCGTACAGAGGGTTGCCTGCGATGTCGTACCCAATGACCTCCGTCTCGTTCACCGCGTTCGCGGGCTGGCGCACGAACATCTCGCCGTCGTTGCGGTTAACCAGGAAAGGCGCGTTGGTCTTGGACATCACGAAATCCTCGTCCACGCGCCCGTTCTCTATCAGCCAGTTGGACACGGCCAGCACGATGTAGAGGTCGCTGCCAGGGACCACCGATATCCACTGGTCGCACTTATGAGCAGTGGCGGTGTGGTCGGGGTCGAAGCAGACCAGCTTGGCGCCCTTGTCCTGCGCCATGCGTATGAAGCGCCACTGATGAGGGGCGGCGTACACGGGGTTGGTTCCCCACACGATGACCATGTCGGCGTTGGGGATGTCGGCCGGCTCGTTGCTGAAGGCGTAAGGGTCAACGCCCATCACGCGGAACGTGCCCGCGCAGCTGTTGCGGTCGTAGCAGTCGCCGGTGACGGTCATGCCGACGCACTGGGCAAGCCGCGTGGAGATGTTGCGGGGGCCGTTCACC
>CABVEH010000117.1 GCA_902497215.1 uncultured Eggerthellaceae bacterium
AGCCAGGCGGGCATGATGTACCGCCCCGTGCGCGAGCGCTCGGCCGACAACATCGTCGCTGCTGTAAGGCGCGGCATAGAACAGACTGGATACGAGGAAGTCAGCCTGACCTCCCTCTCCAGCACGGACCATTCCCAGATCCGCGAGATCCTCACCAGGCTCAACGCCGAGTTCGCCGATTCGGGCGTGCGCGTGTCGATCCCCTCGCAACGGCTTGATTCGTTCGGAGTGGACATGGCATCGCTCGTCGCGGGCCGCAAGAAGGGCGGCCTCACGTTCGCTCCGGAGGCGGGCACGCAGCGGCTTCGCGACGTCATCAACAAGAACGTCACCAAGGACGACCTCATGGCCGCAGCGCGCGATGCCATGGAGGCGGGATGGCGCCGCATGAAGCTCTACTTCATGATAGGCCTGCCAACCGAGACGGACGACGACCTGGTGGGAATAGCCGAGATGGCCAACGAGGCCTACGAGACGATGAAGGCATCCACGCCTGCCGACCAGAGGGGAAGCCTGCGCCTCGGGATATCCGTGAACGTTTTCGTCCCGAAGTCGCAGACGCCTTTCCAATGGGACGGACAGATCTCGCCCGACGAAGCCGCCAGACGGGTGTCGGTCATCCGCCAGAACCTGAAGTACCGCGCCATAACGCTTTCCTACCATGCGCCCAAGACCAGCCTAGTGGAGGCGGTCATGAGCCGCGGCGGCAGGGAGGTGGCAGACGTCGTGGAATCCGCATGGAGGAACGGGGCGCGGTTCGACGCCTGGACCGAGCTGTTCGACGAGCACGCCTGGGCACAGGCGTTCGAGGAGACGGGCGTCGACGCGCGCGCCATAGCCGAGACGTCCTACGATTCCTCGCGTGCGATGCCCTGGGCGCACATCTCGTGCGGTGCCGAAGACGGGTTCCTCGCACATGAGCGCGAGCTTGCATACCAGGGGGTCACGACGGAGGACTGCACGTTCGGCGACTGCACGATTTGCGGGGTATGCCCCAGCCTGCATGTGAAGAACGTGCTGCAGGACGTGCGGGGGGTGCGCTAACCATGGAGGACAGGCAGTTCAGGCTTCGTGTCACCTATGGCAAGACCGGCCGCCTTGCCATGCTTTCCCACCTCGAGGTCACCCATGCGCTTGAGCGCATCGTCAGGCGTTCGGGCCTGCCCTTCGCGCTGTCGTGCGGGTTCTCGCCGCACATGAAGATGGCCTTCGGAAGCGCGCTTCCCGTCGGCATAGGAGGCACGTGCGAGATATTCGACCTGACGCTGGACGACTACGTTGCCCCGGCGAAGGCGCTCGACGTCTTGAAACGTTCGGCTCCAGCCGACATGATGCCCGTGGAAGCCGAATACGTCGAGCCGTCTGCGAAGGCGGCGTCGGTTGCCAACCCCTTCAGCATGTACGAGGTGCGGTTCGACTCTCCCGTCACGGGGTTCGAGTACCCGTCACAGATAGAGGTCGTCCGCAAGAAGAAGGCGAAGACGCTTCAGGTGGCCGACTATCTGGTGGGCGAACCCGTGGCCGAGGGATGCTCCATGCGCTTCCAGCTGGAGTCGAAGGACACCGGCAGCCTCAGGCCGGACGTCTTCGTGAAGTCAATGAGCCTGGCATTCGACGACGGTGCCGGAAGCCTTGGCTCCGATTCCGTCCCTGGCGTCCCGGCTGTCAGGTCCATAACAAGGACCGCCCAGTCTCCGACGCGACTCTAGCCCGTGTTCGACCGGCAGATATTCAAGCTTCCGGGCGCCGGGAAGGCGATTTGTTCGTGCGTCGCTGCATCGCTTGCGCTCTCGCTGCTCACCATAGTGCAGGCGCTTTCGCTTTCCAGCGCAATCGTGGCGGTTTGGCAGGGCGATGCGTTCTCAGGCCAATTGCCGGCGGTGGCCGTGTTCGCGGCCTGTTTCGTCGCACGGGCGGCCGTTCACGCCTTGCAGGATTCCTGCATGCAGGGGTATGCCCACAGGTGCGTCTCGGGATTGAGGGGATGCTTGGTCGAACGGCTCTACGACTGCGGGTCGGCGATGCCCGACGCCTTCGGAAGCGCTGCGGTGGTCACCACGCTGGTGGACGGATGCCTTAAGGCAGAAACCTATATAAGAAAGAACGTTCCCCGCACCGTGGGAGTGGTCGTTGTGCCTGCGGCCTTGTGCGTCGCGATATTCCTGCAGGACGTCGTGAGTGGCGTCATCGTGCTTGTTTGCTACCCGTTCATAATCGCGTTCATGCGACTGATCGGCTACACGGCGTCCGACGAGTCGGCCAAACGTCACGAAGGCTTCGTCGAGATGTCGGGCCATTTCATGGACTCGCTAAGAGGCATGGACACGCTGCGCGCATTCGGCGTGGCTCGTGCATACGCCGCTACCGTGCATGCCGCTTCCGAGCGCTACCGCAAGATGGTGATGAAAACGCTGCGCATCGCCCAGCTGTCGGGCGCGGTGCTCGACGTATTCGCGACCTGCGGCCTTGCCGCCGTGGCCATCATGCTCGGCTTCCGCATGGTGGAAGGCACGATGGCGTTCCTTCCCGCGCTGGCCGTGCTCATGCTCGTCCCCGAGTATTTCATGCCCATCAAGGCGTACGCTTCCGACTATCACGCATCGCTCGACGGCAAGTCCGCGTTGGGGAAGATGCTGGAGCTGCTTGCCTGCGAGAGGCGCGCGGTTTCCCTGCCTTCGTGCGGCATCGAGGTACGCGAGGGCGCAAGCGTGGCCGTCGTGGGCGCAAGCGGGTCCGGGAAGTCGTCTCTGCTGGACGCGATGGCCGGAGTCTGCGACGTGCCGGAAGGCGGCCTTTCCGTGTGCGGCGTTTCCGGCGAGGGCCTGGTTTCGGACGCGTGGCGTTCGCGCGTGGCATACATACCCCAGCATCCCTACGTGTTCTCGGGAACGCTTCGGGACAACGTCGCGCTCTATGCGCCTTCTGCATCCGACGCGGTCTTGACCGATGCGCTCGGAAAGGCGGGGCTTGCGCCTCTTGTGGATTCCTTGCCGCAAGGGCTCGACAGCATCGTAGGCGAGGCCGGAAGAAGCCTTTCCGGGGGCGAGGCGCACAGGGTCGCGCTGGCCCGCGCCATCGCCGGCGGCCGCGACGTCTGGATTCTGGACGAGCCTGGGTCGAGCCTCGACGAGCAGACCGAGCTGGAGCTAAAGCAGGCAATTCTTCCCCTGATGGCGGGAAGGACCGTGGTGGTGGCCACGCACCGCCTGCATTGGCTTCACGATGTTGAGGAAGTCATCGACGTGGACGGCGAGGAGGTGCGGCATGAGCGGGTTTGACGTGCGCGACGCCGCGCGCGCCATGCGGCGAGACTCGTGGGTGAGGCCCCATTTGCGCACCCACTGGAAGATGCTCGCAGCAGCGGTCCTGCTCAGCTTGCTGGCCTTCGTGTTCGCGTCTGCGCTCATGTTCACTTCGGGCTACATGATCAGCCTGGCGGCGACCATACCGTTCACCGTGCTCGCGTTGCACCTGCCTTCCATCTTCGTTCGCATATTCGGCGTGGGGAAGCCGGTGCTGCAATACCTCGAGCGCCTGGCCAGCCACGACTGGGTGCTCCGCATGACAAGCAGCCTGCGCGTTCGTCTGTACGATGCCGTGGAGCGGCGCCCTGTCGGGTCGTCTACCGGGCGCATGCTGGGGTTGTTCGCCGACGACCTCGAGAATTTGCAGAACCTGTGCCTGCGCACCTTGTTCCCCATGATTGTCGTCACGGCGATGTGCGTGATCGTTGTGGTGGCATTCGGCGTGCTGTCGCCGTTGATGGGGCTTGCGATGCTGGCCGTCGTGGGGCTTGCTGCGTTCGCCGTGCCCCTCTGGTCCCTTTCCGTCAACGCGGCCCGCGAGGCCCGCAGGCGCAAGACGGTTTCAAGCATGTACGACAAGGCCGCGGAGGACGTGTTCGGCGTCGTGGACTGGGGGCTTTCCGGACGCAGGGAGGAATTCCTGGAAAGGCTTTCCGCGCCTTACGAGGCCACCTATGCCGATGCCAGGGCGCGCGACGGCTTCGAGCGCTGGATGTCCGTGCTGAGGCAGGCGCTTTACTGCGCGGCGATCGTGGGCGTGTTCGCCTGGGCGGCTTACGCTTTCGCGGGCGCCGGGGCGCAGTCCGACGGGTTCGTCGTCACCGTCGCGGCCCAGGCGCTTGGCGGCGTGACCATGCACGACAGCGTGCCATACGCTGCGAACTGGATCGCTGCGTTCGTGCTGTGCATGTTCCCGCTGCTTGACGTGTTCTCTCCCGCCTCCGAGGCTATGCTCGGGTTCGCCGAGCACAAGGGCTCGCTCGACGAGTTGAACGCGTTGGATGCAGACGGCGCAGGCGCAGGCGGAGGCGAAGCCAGCGATAAGGCCGCCACGAACATGCCTGGGTGCCGATCCGTAGAAAACGCCGTCGAGCTTCGGTCCGTGCGCGTGTCGCACGACGGTGGCGGAACTTGCGTCTTGGACGGAGTTGACCTTTGCGTGCGGAAGGGCGAACGGGTCGCCATAGTCGGCCGCAGCGGCGTGGGCAAGTCGACCTTGATGGACGTCATAGGCGGCAAACTGGCGCCTTCTTCCGGCAATGTCGGGGTCTCCGGGAAGGTGGGGTACATAGAGCAGTTCCCCTACGTGTTCCGCAAGTCGCTCAGGGA
>CABVEH010000118.1 GCA_902497215.1 uncultured Eggerthellaceae bacterium
TCACGTTGCCGAAGCCGTCCTTGCCTTTCACGACCTGCGGAACGAACGTCACGCGCTCGCCCCTCATTAGGACCACGCCTCTTCGTCGGGCGCCTTACGGTCAAGCATGTGGCTTGGCCCAATGAACCCGATGCGCGAACGCCGCTTCGGTATCCCGAGCCAACGCCTCTCGTCCTCCCGGATGTACATGTCGGCCGAAGGGTTCGAGAACGTGTACGAGGTGGAGAAAGGACCGCGGGCCTCCGACATCTGGCTGATGTCAGCCGAGGTCCCGTTCGCCAGGACGCGCTTGACCATGTTGCAGCAGACCATCTCGAGTAGACCCATCTGGACCGAATCGTCCTTGGAGACCTCCTTGCCTACGAGGGCGAGCTCAACGACGAGGGCTTCGGTCGCATCGTTCAGCAAGACGTTCGCCCGCGCCTTCTCGGCATCGTCGAGCTTGCGGTATCGCCCCTCGAGGTCGGCGACGGTTGCGAAAGGCTCCATGGCCTACTTCGCCGCCTCGTCTATGGCGTCGAGCATGTCCTGCTTTCGGCTGCAGCCGGCCAGGTCGATTCCCCGAGCCTCGGCGTAGTCGGCGATTTCCTTGTTCGTGAGCTTGCCCAACTGCTCGAGGGTGAGGTCGGACTTCGGCGTCTCTGCGCCTGCATCCGCTTCGACGTCCGCGTCGACAGCCGCCTGAACGTTGCTTTCCGGGCCGTTCGCTTCGGTTTCGACGTCGGCCGCAGCTCTCTCTGAGCCAGGATCGTCCTTTTCGTCGGACACGGGGGCCAGGGGCCCTTCGTATGTGGTGAACTGACCTTCGGGCTCGACGGGTTCAGGCATTTGCTCGCCTTCAGCCGGCACGAACGAACCGAGGAGCGCGTGTGCACTCTCCTCGTTCGCGTAGATGATTCCCCCGTTGAGGAGGCTCTTCATCTTAACCATTGTCCTGCCCCGTCGACGGAACGGAAGGGGTGGTTGCAGGAGTCTTGCCGACGAGCTTGACGAACTGCTCGGGGAACTTCGTCCGGAAACCGAAGTTGAAGTCGAACTTCACGGCGAACATGCCGTTCTGCCACAGGTTGACCTGTTCTCCATCGATGGTGAGCGTCGCCTGGTCGCTGATCGACATCCGGATGTCCTCAACCGATCCCCAGCGCGCGCCAGTCCAATCGCCTGCAAAACCGAGTTGCGCAGGGGTTGAGCCGGACGCGGCCTTGTAGATGTTCTTGGAGATGTGGGCACCGGAGCCCATGAGCGCCGAGATGCCTTTGTCGGACGTCGCCGAGTTGACGAAGATCGGTCGGTTGTTGTTGTCGACTGCGGTGAGGAGCATCCCCTTCGCCTGGGTAGCAAGGGCCCATCCGTCGAGGATTCCTCCGCCAAGGGAGATTGCCTGGTCGGCATTGACGAGTCCGCCCCAAGGGTTGGTCTCGATGTCCACGGCGGTGCAGTTGGAAAGCTGGTCGAACAGCTCTCCAGGCTTGGTTGCGAGGCCGAACACAGTCCTGTCGACCTTGCCGCCGATTGCCTTGGGCGTACGCTCGACGATCTCGTCATAGAGCGGGCCCTTGTCGCGCTTGAACTCGTTAGAGAACGGGACGATGACGGAGAGCTCGTAGCCCTTGATCGTCTTGGACGCGAGGCCCGGGGTGCTTATCTGGCTCGCCCCCATCTCGCTTCGCCAATGCGCTTCTGGGTCGGAGGTGATCAGTTGGACCTCTTCGCCTGCGCCGGGAAGAGGCATCTTCGTCGCAAGCGACATGATCGCGCTCTCCTCGATGGTCTTTGCCCAGATCTCGTTCGAGACCTCGGCGGGGAGTACGACACCGGAGGTGCCTGTGTTGAGTGCTGGCATATCTGCAGCCTCCTTTTCTTTCTGTTAGATGAGCTGGTCGACGATCTCGGAGAACTCCTCGCGGGCCGTCTTTTCCGAGTCGTCCGTGGACGGCTTGCCCGTTTTGACCACGGGGGCCGCTCCCTTCTTCGGGAAGAACTCCTTCAGGGCTTCGGCGCATGCCTCGACCTCTTCGAGCGTGGAGCCGTGCAGCGCGGCCTCGGGGACGCCCGTGGCCTTGGACACTTCCTTCACCCAGCCGGCGAGTTCTTTCTCGGCCTTGTAGGCGTCTACCTGGGCCTGCAGCTCGCTTGCGTGGCGCGCGGCCTTCTCCGCCTCGGACAGGTCGGCCTCCTTGAGCTTCTTGAGTTCCGCGGCTGCGGCCTCGTTGGCCTCAGCCCTGGCCTTGTTGGCCTTGGCGTTGCGCTCGTGCTTGCGCGACTGCGCCTTCCACCATTCGAGGTCGTGCTCCTCCTCGCCTTCGCCACCTTCGGGGTCGCTCGTGGCGCTGGCTTCGCCCTGCGGCGTCGCCTCGCCTGCGTCGCCGTCCTTCGGATTGGCTAGCGACTTGTTAGGCATACGTGGCTCCTTTCCGCGCCTGTCGGCGCCGGTCTCGCCCTGTGCAGGGCACGTGGATGGATGCCCTGTGCAGGGCGTGGATTGAGCGCTCTGTGCAGAGCGCAAGACGTGGCCGGCGATTCCGGCCATGAAAAAAGCCGCCTCTGTGCAGAAGCGGCTTGATTCCAAATAGGAAACGTGACCTCGCAGACGTTGAGGCCTTATGCGGTTTTTGGTAAAATCAGCTTGCCGGAGAAAGCCTGGGTTTTTGTGCCGGGGCAATCCTCCGGTTTTCTATTTCGTAAAGCGTTTCAGCGTCTTCGACTTAATCAGCATGACTTCTTCAATTCGTGGGTCTTCGAGCAGCCACGCAATCTTCGTCTCGGCGTCCTCCCTAGGCATCGCGCTAATGGAGAGGTCGATTATGAAGCGAGGTCCTTGTAGGTCCAGGTTTTTGTTGATGCGCGTGCCGATCTTTTTAGGGCTTGGCGATTCGATACGCTTCGCTTCGTACCGAACACCGTTAAGAAAGATGTCACTCGTCTTGTCCCCTCGCTGGAACGCTTTGTCCGGATTCCTGAACTCCACGTCCATGCCGATTCCGGAAAGCCAAGTCCCCAGTTGCAGCTCTTTGCCTTCGATGTGCGTGAAATCCTCGATCGTGATCGCGCCCTTGATCGTCTGAGACTCGACGAACCTGCCATAGGTTTTTCGATAAGCTCTGACGCTGCTGTCTATGGCTTTGTGCGCATTCCATTCCTTGCCGAGCAACTTGTCGAGCTTTTCGGCTTCCTTCTGGATAGCGGTCGGACCGCCCCGGTAGAGCTTCGTGGCAACGGTCTCGGCATTCTCCAGGCGCCTCCAAACGCGGTAGTAGGCGTCCGGGTCGTAGCCTTCGATC
Organism: uncultured Eggerthellaceae bacterium; assembly: GCA_902497215.1. The sequence continues at coordinate 3,282 of CABVEH010000118.1, forward strand.
TCCATACCTTCGTAACCCTGGACCACCCTGCAGTCGCAGTTGGCGTGGTAATGGTTGCCGGAACCGGCCGCCTTGCCGCTCCCGTAGACAAAGCCGCGCGACGCCAGCATGATGCAGAACCTGCAGGTCTCGCTGCCCGCCGGCACGCGCGCGTACTTCGGCCTTAGCTTGTCCATGCGGCAGAAGGCGGCCGTGCAGTCGCCGGCGGCCTTCTTGACCTCGTAATCGACCCGTTCCGCGAGCAGCTTTTGTAGCTCCTCGGTCGTGCCGGTCTTCTTGACGGAGTCCATGAACGCCCTGACTGCGCCTTCCGTAGCCGCTGGGTCGTATTCGAGACCAGGAAGATAGCCAAGCCTCTTTCCAACGGCGATCTGCCGCACGTCCTCGTACATCTCTGCTGCGACAACCCGTGCGTGGTCGGCTGCTGTGAAGCAAGCCTGGTCCATGACGGCGACCATGATGTTCCTCAGCTGCGAAATGGTCTCCCATTCTGCGTTGGCCAAGGCGTTGGCGACCAGCTGCTGCGAAGCCTTGGAAATGCCGTTCAGCCTCTTCGTGTACTCGTCGAGCAACGCCCGGGGGATTTCAGCCACTAGTCAACCTTCCCGCTAAGGAGCTCTCCCGCCTCCTGCTTGCTAACGCCTATCGACCGGGATATGAGATTCGTCGCCTGCCCTTCGGTGAGAAGGCCGCCGGCGAACTGCTGCATCACCGTTATCAGGCTCTGCGTCTGTGCACCGTTGAGGGCCTTACTGGCTACCTCTGGGGGGGGGTGTGTTGGATTCCTCCCCGCTTGCAGACGCCATCAAGGCCGTCACGGCCTGCGAGGTCTTTGCCTTCTGCATGTCGCTTTGGATGCGGGCGATCTGCGCGTCGTCGTAACCGAGCTGTTCCCAGAAGACGCGGGTGTTCGCGAACTCCGGGACGGCCTCGACCTGCTTGACGACGGCGTCGGTCTGCGAGGCGATGGATGGGACCGATGGGTTCATGAACCTGGGTTCGATGTCTACAGACCCGGACGCGATCTTGCCGTAGGTGGTGCTCTCCTTTACGGCAACCATCAAACGAGCCAGACGCTTGAGCGCTGCCCGGTTGACCCGGTTGAAGTTCTGGGCGGCCACGACGATGTCTTCCTTGGCCGCATAGATCGCCTCTGCAGACGAGGGGTTGTCCTGCACGACACCTAAGCTGCTGACAGGGATTCCAGTCGCGCCGCTGAAACGCGTCGCAAGCTGCCTTTCGTACTCGCCGTGGGTCTGCATGGATCCTTGCGGGAACTGTCCGAC
>CABVEH010000119.1 GCA_902497215.1 uncultured Eggerthellaceae bacterium
AGACGAACCTGCTCCGCAATAATCAAATGCTCCAGCAGGTGCGGGACCGACGTGCCCACCGCAACGTCGCCGAACGTCGGCCCTTTCGAATTGATGCACGAATGCAACGGCAACGTAGGATAAACTTCGCAGGCAGCTGCCACGAGCTCTTCGGTCGTCCACCTCAAGGCACCGTCCGAAAGCTGCACCAAAATGCGCAGCCTTCCCGGAAAGACATCCACCCTCTTCGCGCTTATCTTCCCCTTGAAATCCATCCCTAAAGCGTATCGGCGCTACATCCGCTCTAAAACCATGTCGCCTTCGCCCAGGCTGGGGCTCTTCTCGGGATGGCCCACCAGCTTCTGCGCCACGGCATCAATCGTCCATGGTATGTCGGCCACAAGCGTGGATCCCCAGTCGAATTCGCCGTCGTCTATCGCCAGCTGGGAATGATCCAGCGAGAACCTGTAGCGGCCGTTGCCGGTCAGGCCGCCGAACGTGAACGCAAGCGTCTTGGCGTCGGGGTCGAGCACGTAGTCGTATGCCACCTCGTCGGTCAGCACTATTTCCTCGTCGGTGATGTTGATGACCGTGTCGGTTCCCTTGACGCGCCATTGCCCCTGGATGCTGGCCGCGTCGTCATGAAGCCCCCATCGAAGAAGCCAAAACCCGAGCACGACGCCGACGACCAGCACGACGACCGCCGCAATGATGGCCCGTCGCACCATCTTGGCCTTGTGCTGCCGCTGGAACTTGCGCTTGCGGTCCTCGGCGCTGGCCTCTTTCTCCTTGCGGCGGAGCTCTGCCGCATCGGCCTTCGCGGTGGCTTCGGGAGACAGTCCATGCGCAAGCCTGCGCGATGCCACGGAGTCTTCGGAAACAGGGCCGCTGCTGCCCGCCGGGCGCTTGTCCGTGGTGCCAGACAGGTTCCCTGATTTCGTGCTTCTCGCGGAAACCGCACCGGAGTCCGCTTGCGGCAGCTTCTGGGTGGCTCCATCCAGGCTGCCTGACGCGACGTTGCCTGACACGCCCTTGCCCAGAGCGCCCTTGTCCGGCATGCTGCTGCCCGACGGCGCCTCGCCGCCCAATGGCGAAGACGCACCCGAACGCGCGCCTGCGCCCAGACGTTGGGAGCTATTGGAATCGGAGCCAGCCATCAGAAGACCCCCGCGACTGTTGCCGCGCCGCCCAAGGCGGTTAGGAGGCGACCTCTTCCGGCTCGATGCGGGTCAGGCCGCCCATGTAAGGCACGAGCACTTCGGGGACGGTGACGCTGCCGTCGGTGTTCTGGTAGTTCTCGAGAATCGCCGCCATGCACCTTCCCACGGCAAGGCCGCTGCCATTCAAAGTGTACACGTAACGCGTGCCCTTGAACTCGCCCTCGTTGCGGTAGCGGATGTTCGCGCGCCGCGCCTGGAAGTCGGTGCAGCACGAGCAGCTGGAAATCTCCTTGTACCCGTCGTAGCTGGGCATCCACACCTCGACGTCGTACGTCTTCGCGGCAGAGAAGCCGATATCACCCGTGCACAGAGTGATGACGCGGTACGGCAGCTGCAGCTTCTGGAGGATGTTCTCGGCGTCGGCCACCATCAGCTCGAGCTCGTTGAAGCCTTCTTCCGGGGTCGTGTACTTCACCATCTCGACCTTCGAGAACTGATGCACGCGGATGATTCCGCGCGTGTCGCGCCCGGCCGAGCCGGCCTCTTCGCGAAAGCACGGCGTGAACGCGCAGTAACGGAGCGGAAGCTGGTCCACGTCCAGGATCTCGCCAGCATGAAGGTTGGTCAGCTGGACTTCGGCGGTGGGGATCAGGTAAAGGCCCTCCGTGGTCTTGTACAGGTCTTCCTCGAACTTGGGAAGCTGCGCCGTGCCCGTCAGGGTTTCGGCGTTGGCCATGGCCGGTACCCACCATTCCTTGTAGCCGCGCGAGGTGTGCTGGTCGAGCATGAAGCTGATGAGCGCGCGCTCCAGGCGGGCGCCTGCGCCTCCAAGCACGTAGAAGCGGCTCTCGGCCAACTTCACGCCGCGCTCGAAGTCGATTATGTTCAAATCGGTTCCCAGGTCCCAATGCGGCTTCTTCTCGAAACCCTCGGCGGCGAAGTCGCGGGGCGTGCCCCAACGGCGAACCTCGGGGTTGTCGTTCTCGTCGGCACCGACGGGAGTGGTCTCGTCGGGCATGTTGGGCGTGGCCAACAGCAGGTTGCGCAGGGCCGTGTCGGCCTCGTTGCGCTGTTCGGCCGCCGCGTCAAGCTCTTCGTTGATGACGCGCACGCGCTCCTTCGTGGCCTCGGCCTCGTCGCGCTGGCCTTCCTTCATGAGCTGGCCGATTTGCTTGGAAAGCTTGTTGCGCTCGGCCTGCAGCTCTTCCTCGTGGGCGATGAGCTCGCGCCTACGGGTGTCCAGCTGCGTGAACAGCGCGTCGTCGAAGGTGGCGTTGCGGTTGCGCATGGCCTCCTTCACGGCGTCCAGGTTGTCGCGTACGTATTTGGTGTCAAGCATGCGTGTTCCTTCCTAAAGCAGGGCGGCGACTTTGCCAAGCAAGGGCTCGAAGCTTACCCCGCGGTCCTTGAAGTTTGGCTGGTCGGCCGAGACGATCATGGCGTCGTGGACGAAGTCGCCCGCGAACGCGACGCCTTCGACCAGGGAGCGCCCGGCCATGACGGCGGCGAGCACGCACGACGCGTAAACGTCGCCCGTGCCGTGCAGCATGTAAGGCACGTATTCGTTGCAGACCTCGATTATCTCGGGCGACTGCGAGCTTGCGACGAAGTTGCGTATGACGCTCTCGCCTTCGCGCTGTATGCCCTTCAGCACGACGTTCTTCGCGCCTTTCGCCAGAAGGGCGCGGGCTATGCGCTCGGCCTCGTCGTCGGATATGTCGGTGCCGCCCCATTCGTCGCCGATGGGCTCGCCCAGTATGATGGCCGCCTCGGTGAGGTTGGGGGTCAGTATGTCGGCGTCGCTGGCCAAGGAGGCCATGGCCTCGCACAGCTCGGGCGTGTATGTGGGGTAGACCTTGCCATGGTCGGCCATGACGGGGTCGACCATCTTAATTGCCTTGGGGAATTCGGCGTACAGCGACCTGATGACATCGACCTGCTCGGGTGCGCCCAAGAAGCCGGAATACACCGCGTCTATTTCGACGTCTATCCCGCGCCATGCGTCGAGGTAGTCGCGAAGGATGTCGGTCGTGTCGTGCATGTACCAGCCAGGGAAGGCCGTGTGGCTGGAAAACAGCCCGGTGGGAACGGGGCACACGTCGCAACCGGCGGCGCTAAGCACCGGAATGGCCACGCCCAGCGAGCACTTTCCATAGCCGCACAGGTCGTGTACGGCCGCTATTCGGGGGATGTACCTTCCGTCGCGCTCGTAAAGGAAGACGGCGTTCGGGTCGCCGTGAACCTGCGGGTCCGACATGTCCGTTTCTTCGTAATGAAGAGCCATCGTCTACGCTTCCTTCTTCTTGTCGGCCTTCTTTGCCTTCGCTTCGTCCAGCTTGGCTTCTTCCTCGGCCTCGGCCTCTTCGACCTCGTCCTCGAAGATGGCCCATTCGTCCTGTTCGGGGTCTAGCTCGTGGTTGCGATAGACCTTGCGGGTCTTGATCTCGAGCAGGACGCACACGACGAGGCTTATGACGATCCCGGCACCAACCAGGATGCCGATTCCGGCGTACGTCTCGAACAGAAGATGATAGATTTCGTTAAAGTCCATTTGCCAGCCTGAGCATCGAATCCAAACGTTGCGTAATTATACAACTACGGCGTGGCGGGACGCGCAGGGGGTTATGGGTGACGCTGCTCGGGTCATTTGTCACATTGCGCGGATAGCGTACTCGTAAACGAGACATCCAATGGTGAAATATGACAAATGACCCGAGCAGCGTCACCCTCTATGCAGTCTGCGTGTGCAGATATTTCGCCAGCAATCGCGAAAGAGGGTAGCCCAGCACGTACATCACGAGCGCTTCGCCGACGCCTGTGGCCACGACGCCGAACAGGTACATGGGAAGGTATGCCCCGTCGATCGAGATGTCGGTGAACGGGATGGTGTAGTACCCGAGCCCTTGCAGCAGGATGGGGAGGTAGGCGGGGACTATCAGCGCGTTGGCGAACACGAAGCCGCTGATGGCAAGCGCCGGACGCTTGCGCATCTTCCAGCAGAAGATGGCGCCAATAAGCGTGGCGCAGCTTCCGAACACGACGTCCAGCAGCCCGAGCGCGCCAGTTCCGCTTATCGCACAGTTCAGCAGGTTGGCGATCACGCACCCCACGGTGAGGCCGGGGATGGCGGCGGGCGTGAACAGGGCCACGACGCATACGGCCTCCGATATGCGGAACTGCACCGGCCCCCAGGCAAGTCCCTGCAAGAACAGCAGCGCGACAAGCGTTGCGGCCGCATACAGGGCTGCGATAAGCGCCGTTTGCGCCACGTATTGGCTGCGTGTGAGCTGCGAGTTCATGCTTCCTCCCAAGGCCGAACGGTTACGAACGCCAAACTCTAGCACAAAGTGCGTGACAGGGGACGGGGCGCGGAGGGGTGGATGCGAGGTAAGCCAAAGGAGCCGAGAAATCCGCCCGGC
>CABVEH010000120.1 GCA_902497215.1 uncultured Eggerthellaceae bacterium
TACCGTAAGTGGTGTCACTTCCGGCTGGGAATATACAATACCCGCCCGGCATGATCGACTTCTTCGAAAGCAGCGTGCGAATAAACCCCGACGGGGAATTCTTCACATTCATCGACGACGACGGCAAGGAATTCTCATACACCTGTTGGGAGGCGCGCCTGGCCTCCGCGGCGCTTGCCCGCAAGCTTCAGGCCGCCGGCGTCAGGCCCGGGGAAACCATGGCCATCGACCTTCCCAACGGCCCCGAATACGTCTTCATCATGCTCGCCGCGGCCTACGTCGGGATCACCATGGTCATGCTCGACCACGGGCTTTCCGAAAGCGAGAAGCTGTCGTGCATGTTCGAGATAGAGCGCGCTGGGGTCAGCGTGTCCCACAAAGTCGATTCCATCCTCGCCGCCCAGCTCATGCGCGACGTGCGCAACCTGCCCACCGATGACACAGGGATAGTGACCAGCATATACGGGCAGTCCAGACGCAACCGCTCCATCATGGGCGAAGGCCAGGACGTCATAGACGACACGGTCCACTTCGCCGAGAGGGCCGCCCACCTGTTCGACCGCGACTCGCTCGCGGTCATCATGTTCTCGGGCGGAAGGCGCGAGGAAGGCGACGGCAAGAGGCGGAAGCTGAAGGCGGTGCCCCTGACGTGGGCGCAGCTGCTCGACGCCTCGTCCGTGGCGAACTCGTGCCTAGGCGCGGGCGCCAACAGGCTTTGGCAGGAACGCCTCCCGTTCAACTCGTTCTCGGCGTCCAGCGCGTCCCGCAAGACGGAAACGGCCCCTTCGTCGGTCTGGCAGTGCGTGCTTCCCATCGGCAGCATCGACGGATTGCAGTCGGTCATGCGGTCGGTGGTGGGGAAGACCCCGTTCAGGCTGCACACGGGCAACGACGCCGAACAGGTGCTGCGCGACGCCGAGCGCAACCGCGTCACGCACGTCGCCGTCGACGACGCCATGCTCCAGGACCTGCTCACCGTCGAGGAATGGCGCAACGACGCCGTCCCAGGCATCCCCAGCCGCCTTTCGCGCTACCAATGCGTGCTGCTCACCGGGCGCACGCGAAGCCCGCGCACCGTGAAGCGCGCCTACGACCTGGGAGCCAGGGTGTTCGCCAGCTACGGCATACCCGAAACCTCGGGCACCATCGCGGCCACGCTGATCGCCCCCGACTTCAAGGGTGGCCTGCAGCCAATGGACGGCTACGAGGTCCGCATCGTCGACCAGGACGAGGAAGGCTGCGGGAGGTTGGCGCTTCGCGGCCCGGGCATATTCAACGGCTACCTGAACTCGCGCACCGCGTTCACCGTCGACCACATGTTCATCGCGGACGAGAAGGCGTCCCTCGAAGGGGGCCTGATCTACCTGCAGAACCGCAGCAAGGACATGTTCGTTTCCGCAGGGCAGAACATCTACCCGGTCGAGATAGCCGACGTGCTGCGCCATGTGGGCGGCGTGTCGGGCGTGCACGTCTTCGGGGTCAACGACTCGCGCTGCGGGATGCTCCCCGTGGCCATAATCGAAAGAAGCGACCCCACGCTGACCCCGCAGGTGGTGGAAGAGACCACCCGCCCGTGGTTCTCCACCTTCACCGTGCCCATCAGCATCTTCGTGTTCGACCAGCTTCCCCGCAACGAGCATGGCAAGCTGGACCGCCCGGCCATCGAATCCATCTTCAACTCCTAGATACTTCGTCCTTGGACGGCCGAAGTTTGATTGACGCTGCGGTCTCCCGCTCCCTGTTACGCCATGCCTACGCTTTCACGCCCTACGCACATTAGTGCTATCGTAGAAGCTGGAAAACTACGCAAGAGGAAACAAGGCATGGGACTTACAAAGAAGCAGTGGATGATGCTCGTCGTCATCGTCGTCGGGTCGTTCGTAACCATTCTCAACCAGACGCTGGTCACGCCGGCGCTTCCGGCCATCATGGAGGAGATGTCCATCGACGCGGCCACGGGCCAGTGGCTAACCAGCGGCTTCACGCTGATGAACGCCATCATGATCCCCATCACGGCATACCTTCAGGACCGGTTCTCCATCCGCGGGCTGTTCCTGTTCTCGATGTCGGTGTTCGCGCTGGGCACGCTCATGTGCGCCTGGGGGCCGAACTTCCCCGTGCTTCTGGCGGGGCGCCTGGTGCAGGCGGTCGGCGCCGGCATCCTCATGCCGATGTCCATGACGGTGCTGCTCATCACGTTCCCCATCGAACGGCGCGGCTCGGCCATGGGGCTGTTCGGCCTGGTCATCGCGTTCGCCCCGGCCATCGGCCCCACCATCTCGGGAATCATGGTCGACGTGGCGAGCTGGCACATCATGTTCTACGTCATCACGGGCCTGTCGGTCGTCGTCATAGTGATGGCGGCGTTCCTCATAGACGCCCACATGAGGGAAGGGGAGGCGAAGGCGTCCCTCGACCCGCTGTCGGTTGTGTTGTCAACGCTGGGCTTCGGCGGCCTTCTGTACGGCTTTAGCATCGTGGGCTCGTCAGGCGTCGACGTGTGGAGCATAGGCACCACGCTGGTGGGGGCCGTGTGCGTCGTGTGGTTCTTCATCCGCCAGAACCACCTGAAGACCCCCATGCTGCGCGTGCGCATCCTGCTGAACCGCAACTTCCTGGTTGCCACCATAATATGCATGCTGGTGCAGGCGTCGCTGCTGGTGGCGCCCGTGCTCATGCCCATCTACGTGCAGAACCTCATGGGCTATTCGGCCACGATGTCGGGCCTGGTCATAATGCCCGGCGCCATCATCATGGGAATCATGAACCCCATCGCCGGCAAGGTGTTCGACCGCTACGGCCCGCGCGTCATGGGCATCGTGGGCATGTCGCTGCTGTGCCTGACCACGCTGTGCTTCGGGTTCGTGGCGCTAGACACCAACATCGTGTTCCTGACGGTGGTGTTCGCCATCCGCATGTTCTCCATGGCGCTCGTCAACATGCCCATCACCACCTGGGGAATGAACTCGCTCGACACGAAGCTCATGAACCACGGCACGTCCATCAACAACACGCTGCGCATGGTCGCAGGGTCGCTGGGAACCGCAGTGGTCGTGTCCGTCTACTCGCTCGTCGGGTCCACCATCATTCCCCAGTACGGGCCGCTGCAGGGCTCCATGTACGCCTTCAACGTGTCGTTCTTGGTGTGCACGGCGCTGGTCCTCGTCGGGCTCGTGCTCACAATAGTGTTCGTGAAGGGGCGCCCCGGCACCGTCGAGGCCACCGGCAACGAAGGCGAGGAGGAGCCGGGGCATTCCGACACCAACCGCATCCTGCTGACCAAGATCATGAAGAAGGACGTGTACGTGCTTCGCAGCGACGACACCGTGAAGGACGCCATGCAGCTGTTCATCGACGAGGGCATAAGCGCATGCCCCGTGGTCGACGACGAGGGAACGCCGGTCGGGTTCATATCAGACGGAGACATACTGAAGACTCTGTCGCGCAAGAGCGAGTCGTACCTCGACCCCATCGCGTTGATTGCCGCGTCGGCCGAGGACAACCGCAAGTACGGCGAGAAGCTGGAGCAGATGATGGACCTCCCGGTGTCCAGCATCGGCGTCCACAACCTAATAAGCGTCAACGTGCATTCCGACATCGACGAAGTTTGTCGAGTGCTTGCCGAACACCACCTCAAGAAGGTTCCCGTCATGGAGGATGGTAAAATTTGCGGAATAATCAATAGAAGCGACATCACGCGCTATTCGATGGAGGCATACCTCGAAGGGCGCCCGCAGGATGTGGCTTATTGCGACGACGAGGACGGCAAGGCCGAATGCGACGCGCCTGCCTCGCCCGCAAGCAAGTAGACCGCGGAGGAGAATGACAAAATGCCTGAGTGGGCATCCATAGCGATCAGCCTGGTGCTGGTCGTCCTGTTCCTTTTGATGAACGCGTTCTTCGTGATCGCCGAGTTCGCGCTGGTGCGCGTGCGCAAGTCGCAGCTCGAGATCTCCATCGCCGAAGGGAAGCGCGGCGCGAAGCAGGCGTACAAGATCGCCGAGAACGTGAACGCCTACCTGTCGGCCTGCCAGCTGGGCATCACGCTGGCCTCGCTGGCCCTTGGCTGGCTGGGCGAGCCGGTGTTCGCCGAGCTCATCCGCCCGCTGTTCCAGCTGTTCGGCGCCCCCGAGGCCGTAATCGCCGTGTTCGCCGTGGCCATCGGCTACTTCATCATGACCACGCTGCACGTGGTCGTCGGCGAGCTCATCCCGAAGTCGCTCGCCATCTTCTCCACCGAGCGCTATGCGCTTGCCACGGCAGGTCCGCTGCTGGTCTTCTACAAGGTGACGTACCCCATCATGTGGCTGTTCAACACCATCACCAACGGGGTGGTAAGGCTGCTGGGGCACGACCCCGCCAACGAGCACGAGGTGTACACCGGCGACGAGATCAAGATCCTGGTGGACGAGTCCACCGAAAGCGGGCTCATCAACCCCGAGCAGAACGAGTTCGTGGACAACATCCTCGACCTGGGCGACAAGGACGCCGAAACCATAATGACCCCGCGCACCGACGTGGTGTTCCTGGACGTGGACGACCCGCTCGAGGAGAA
>CABVEH010000121.1 GCA_902497215.1 uncultured Eggerthellaceae bacterium
TGGCGGGGTTGGTCTTTCTCCCCATGCTCGTAAGGGCGTCGGAGATCCTACGTGCCGAGAACAGGCTTCCTGACGTCGAGTAGACGTAGCGGACGAGCTTCTCCAGCAGGTCGATATCGCGCAAGTCAAACCGCTTCGCGACATCGTTGAGGATCACCGTGTCATGGATTGCCGTCAGCTCCTTCGCCACGAACCCCTCTTCGAATCCAGGCCTGTCGAAGAGACCGGGCATGCCCCCGTACCTGACATATCGGGAAAAAAGGTCCTCCTGCGAGAGCTCGTCGGCGCAAGGGTCGGTGGCGTGCGAGAAATCCACGTACTCTGAGAAAGACAGAGGCCATACGGGAACTTCGATGTAGCGGCCGGAGAGGTAGGTGGCGAGGTCGGACGACAACAGGAACGCGTTCGAGCCGGTTAGATAGATGTCCGCCACTTGCTCCGTATGAAGGCGGCGCACTACCTTCTCCCAGCCTGGAACCTCCTGCACCTCGTCGAGGAACACGTAGAAAGGGCTTGACTTCCTGCGCTTGGCAAGCGTTTGGCGAATGAGGTCGTCAAGCCAGGCGCTCGTCGGCTCGAGCGGAGTGTCGAAGCTGTCAAGCTTTTTGTAGAGGATGTTCTCCTCAGGAACGCCTTTGGCCAACAGTCGCTCTGCAAGCATGCGAAGCAGTGAAGACTTCCCACAACGACGTACCCCGCTGAGCACCTTGATAGGCTCGGTATCCAGATGCGAATCGAGGAGCGAGTCGTAAGACGGCCGAGGAATGAGCTTGATTCCCATCTCTATTATCGCCTTTTCTCTACAATACTGTTAACTATACTTTTCACTTTAGGGGTATTTCAACGAAGTGTCAATCGTAATTTACATAATGTATATAGGTGATGAAGGGGCTCTCGGATGAAGCGGGCAACGCGGCATCATTGATGAACAGCCTAAGCCAAAGAGGCGGGATGAGCCTCTCTCTCCTTTTCTTAGTGGCGCTGCCTGCTCATTTACCAGAGGCAACCCAAGCATCATAGGTGCTTCAAGTTAGTGCGATAATGACGCAGCCTATCCTCCCCGATTTCCACGATCACCCCGTCGAGCGCTGCAATGATTTGCGCACGTTGCTCGGGCAGCCTACCTTGCAGCATCACAGGGTTCGATGCGCCAAGCATGGCGAATTCCACGGGAATTTCCAGCCCTTCCACAAGAGCTTTGACCTCCTGGTACTTCTCGACCTCCGTTTCTTCCTCCCAGTTGCCGTCGAGAATCTCTTGGTAAAGCTCGGAGTTCTTGTAGATGGTGAGCATGTTCGCACCGATGAGGGATGGACGCGTTTGATTGCAAACCGCTGCTGTGAGGCGCGCCCCTTCCATGCCGCGTCCTTTTCCTGAAATGCCCGCAAGATAGAAGAACGCGTAGGCGATATCTGCCGCATCGAGGCGCGCGCATTGCGCAACGATGTCTTGCGCTGCGTAACCTTTGTCCATGAAGGCGAGCGCCTTGTCGTCTCCCGTTTCCACCCCGATGGTAAGACCGGTGTATCCCGCTTCACGAAGCGCGGCCAGCTCCTCGTCTGTCTTCGAGGCGACATCCGTCACGCGCGCGAAGCAGCCGATCGTCTCCACCGTCGGAAAGTATTCGTGAACGAGGTTTGAGATCTCAAGCAAACGCTTCGCTTTCAGAGCGAACGGGTTGGCGCCCGCGAGAAAGACGCGACAGCGTTTGGGCGAAGGCAGGCCGAAAAGGCGCGCCTCGATCTTCGACAGCGGGTCATGGAACCACGTCTGCGCCTCAAGAAGGTCGGATTCCATCGTGGGCAGGTCGGCCGCTTTGAATTTGAAGGGAAGCTCGTCGTAGAGCGTGCAGAACTTGCAGGCGCGGTGCGTGCAGCCCGCAGTCGCTTCCAAGATGAGCGAATCGGCCTCATAAGGCGGCCGCCAGATAGTTCCTGTGTAATGCATGATGCGCTCCTTTGTCTCGGATTTCGTGATGAACGATTGGGCTTGTCGCATCCATCATGCAAATGATGCTTTAGCATTGGAAGTACTGATATTTTCTGCAGTACATAGGAGTTGGGCCTATGGCAAGAAGACAGGGAGAAGAGATAGAGCGCTGCAAATCGGTCTCCACGCTTCAGCGCATGATCGGCGGTAAGTGGAAGATCGAGATTCTCTTCTATATCGCGCTCAAGGATGTGCACCACTTCGGACAGCTCAGACGTTGCATCGGCAACATCTCCGAATCCACGCTCTCAAAACAGCTCAAAGAACTTGTGGATGATGGCTTCCTTGAGCGTATCGACTATGGCGAGGTACCTCCACGCGTCGAGTACAGATTGACCGCCCAAGGCGAAAGCTTCATCCCCATCCTTTTGGCCATGAAGCAGTGGGGCGAAGAGGAGCTGGGGCTATGAGCGGACAGGCGAACATGGCGCTGGAAACGGAACGTCTCGTGCTGAGGCCATGGAGAGACGAAGATGCAGAAGAGCTGTTCCGCTATTCATGCGACCCGCGCATCGGGCCCATCGCCGGATGGCCACCCCACGAAAGCATAGAAGAAAGCCGCCGGATCATCCGCGACGTGCTCTCCGCGCCAGAAACCTATGCCGTGGTGTTGAAGGAGACGGGTCTGCCTGTTGGGAGCATCGGGCTGCTCTTTGGGGATGCGGCCAATGCGGATGTGGCCAATGACGAAGCAGAGATAGGCTATTGGATAGGCGTGCCTTTTTGGGGACGTGGGCTTATCCCTGAGGCTGTCTGCGAGCTGGAGCGCCACGCTTTCGAGGATCTGGGGCTGCGGGGGCTCTGGTGCGGCTACTACGATGGTAACCACAACTCAGCACGAGTGCAGGAGAAATGCGGCTTCAAGTTTCACCACACGAGAGAGAACGTGCCTTGCGCGCTCATGGGAGATGTTCGCACCGAGCACTTCACCAGCCTATCGAAGGAGCGCTGGGAGACTTCGGAAAAGACGCGCATTCGCGAGATGAGGCCGAATGGCTGATGGTCAAGACCTTGGACGACTGCTGAAGGAAGAATACAGGTTGAACAGCAAGGTATAATCAACCCATCAGAGATGAAAACACAGTCCCCGTCGGGTAGTCGTGGGCGTGCGGGTCTTCCGCATCAGTAACCTGCCTCCTTGGTTGTCCCTTCTCTGCATGGTCGTCTACATAAAGGAGGAATCAGCCATGCAGATCAGCGTGTCATCCACCCTGACCGTATCTCACGACGGCCAGTTCTGGATAGGCCTCGTCGAGCATGTCGAGGACGGAAAGCTGGGCGTTGCCCGCATTGTCTTCGGCGCCGAACCGTCAGATACGGAGATCCTAGAGTTCATAGTGAATGGATGGGAGAAACTCTCCTTCTACGGCAACAAAGAACCCGACAAACCGAAGGTCGCCAAGAACCCTAAGCGCCGCATGCGGGACACATCAAAGGCGCTCAAGCAACCGGCCGTGAGCACCAAGGCACAAAAGGCGCTCGCGGAGCAACGGGCGGCTCTCAAGGAAGAGTCTGCTCAGACACGCAGGGCGAGGCGCGAGCCAGAAAAGCGTACACGCTTCGAGCGCCGAACCGAGAAGCGCAAACGGAAGCGCCGCGGGCATTAACGAGGGCAAGCTAGCCACTCGAGCCCTTTGCGAATCGATATGCACAGGGTTTATGCACAGGGGGCAGTTGTGTGTTGGCTCCCTGAAAACCCTCTAAGACACATGCTAATCATAGGAGACTAACACATAGAACTGTCCCCTGCGTTAAAAACGGCCAGGAGAGCTATCTAAGCAGCTGGCGATAAGAGAACTCGGGCGATTTTGCTCGCCCGAGTTCTCTTTGGTCTATGCGCCATGCATCGCTATCTTTTGACTACAGGCAACCATACCTCGCTTCTGCTGTCAGGGGAGACCATGTTCGGTGTGAGGTAGCGCTCCACATCCGTCTTGCTTTCCCACTCGTATCCCGACGACGGGAGCCATTCGGTAAGTATGCGATGCCAGAGGTCGGTCATGGCATCCGGCATGGCACCTTCGCACTCGAACACGGCATAGGTGGCACCCTCCACCATGCGCTCTTCCATGCCCTTCGGGCAGGGTTGGCTTGTGGCCACACATGCCATGTAGCAGTCGAAGTCTCCGTCCTTGCAGAACTGCACGCCGAGCAGGCCCGCAGGCTTGCTGCCGTCCATGAGATCGACCACCTTATGAACATCTGCCCCCAGCTCCTCCCAGTACTCGGTTGCTTTCGCCCCCGCATCCTCCATGTCCCACTTCCCGTTGGCAGACGGTATGCCCACCACGCGGAATGCGGGCTGCTCGATGATCCGGTAATCCATCGGCTCTTCTCCTTTCACGGACAAAGTGAATATGAGGCGCGGATGAAGCGTGACTTTGACACCTGGCAATCGCGCATCGCTCGGCGACATTCCGTGGACGCGCCGGAAGGCTTTCGAGAACGCCGTCGGCGACTCGTAGCCATAGCGTAGGGCAACGTCAATCACCTTCTCATGGGCTGCGAGAAGATCCTGAGCGGCCCGGGTCATGGCTCGGCATCGAACGTATTCCGAGAG
>CABVEH010000122.1 GCA_902497215.1 uncultured Eggerthellaceae bacterium
CCAGCCACAGCTCCTCGCACTGGCGTTCCTGCCACGAATACCGACGCTGGTAGGCGGGGATGGAAAACCTGACGTCAGGCTGCCCCATCAGGTCAAGCAATGAAGACTGGCTGACTTTCATGGCGAAGCCTCCGTTCTTGTTTCTTTACAGCCTGTATGAAACTTCTATAATGCGAACATACCACGCAGGCGGCGGAAAGCAAGCACGCTTCGCCGCCGGGCGTATCTTTCGTTTACACATCTCGGAAACTTGTAAGGGACTTCGAGGAAGGGACATGGCCCGGGCACCGAAGACGCGCAAGAAGGACCGCCGCTCGATCGAGACGGAAGCGGCCATAAAGGCGTGCCTTCTGGCCTCGCTCGAAAGCAGGCGGTTCGCCGATCTCACCGTAAGCGGGATCTGCCGCGACGCCGGCATAACGCGGGCCACGTTCTACCAGCATTACGACAACCTGGCCGACGTGCTAGACGAGGTGCTTGACGACATGACCGCCGAACTGGGAGACGTGCCGCTTGAGATGTGCGAGTCGTGCGCAGGGGCGAACGGCGTGCCTCAGGCCACGCACGACTGGCATGGCATGCCCTTCTGTCACTTCTACGCGTCGCATAACCCTTACCAGCCCCTGCTGGAGGACAACGCCATCGCGGAGCGGCTGATCGAACGCATCGTCGACCGCAACCTGGAAGGTCTGATGCAGAGCATCAGGCGCCGGCACCCGTCCACCAACGTCGAAAAGACGCAGCTGCGCTACCTGAACATATTCCGAATCAGCGGATGCCTGGCCGCAGCCAAGGCAGCCAAGCGGAGCGGACACGACTGGAGCCTGGTGCAGCCCACGCTTGACTCTGCCATCGCGGCCGCCTTCGAAACGCTAGACTGATGCATCATGAGAACGAATGCCGACAGGAACTGGGACATGCTGCAGCAGGCGCTGGCCGCCGAGACCAGCGGCAAGAGCCCGCGGCTGTTCTCGTCGCGCAAGACGCTCTTCGGCATCCCTTCCGCGCTCGACCAGGAACTGGCCTCGCTGGAAGACGCGCCCTTGCGGCCCGAAGCCGAAGACGCAACCCGCGCGCAGAAAAGCACGCGCAAACCCACCCTCGTGCGGCACACCATCGACCCCGTGTTCGACGCCGACTCGCGCGTACTGATGCTTGGCACGATGCCTTCGCCCAAGTCGCGCGAGACCGGCTTCTACTACGGCCATCCGCAGAACCGGTTCTGGAAGGTAATGGCGGCTCTGTTCGACGAGCCTGTTCCTGAAAGCAACGACCAGAAGCGTGACCTGGCCCTGCGCCATGGCGTCGCGCTTTGGGACGTTCTTTCGGAATGCACCATCGAAGGGGCAAGCGACGGCACCATAGCCGACTGCATTCCCAACAACATCGGCTCGATTCTGGCGAAGGCGCCCATCCGGGCGGTCTTCTGCACCGGCGCGAAGGCGGCGGAGCTTTACGGCAAGTACTGCGAGCCGCAGACCGGCGTGGCATGCACGCGACTTCCGTCGACCAGTCACGCGAACGCCGCGAAGTCGCTCGAGCAGCTGGTCGAAGCCTACCGGATCATCCTTCCTTACTGCTTGTAAACCGTCGGAAAACGCATGGCCGGCGTGCTTTAGAGCCGAACCTGTACCCGAATACCATCGATGCATGCGCATACGCGCGCAAAACGAATGCGGCGAAAGCGCACGACGAAAGGATTCATCATGTGTACAGGAGTGAGGTTCACCGACGCGAAAGGCAACCTGTACTGGGGCCGCAACCTAGACTGGAACGAAGGCTACGGGCAGACGCCCATCATCACGCCCAAGGGCTACAAGCTGGCGCACGCCTTCGGCGACGCATATCCCGCCAAGCATGCCTGCATAGGCATGGGCATCGAATACGACGGCTATCCGCTTTACTTCAACTGTGGCAACGAGGCCGGGCTGGCAATCGGCGGACTCAACTTCCCCGGCTATGCGGCCTTCGAAAAGGACGCCATTGACGGCAAGACCAACGTCGCCGCCTACGAGATGCCGGCGTGGGTCGCGGCCAACTTCGCCACCGTAGACGAGGCCGAGGCCGCGCTCAAGAACGTGGCCATCGTGGGCAAGGCCCCGGCTCCGGGAATGTCCGTGGCCATGCTGCACTGGCACATCGCCGACGCGAAGCGCTCCATCGTCGTGGAATACCAGGCCGACGGCATGCACATCTACGACGACACGGTGGATGTACTGACGAACCAGCCGCCTTTCCCGTGGCACATGGAGAACCTGCGCAACTACCTGAATTGCTCGAACGAATGGCCCGGCGAGGTCACCTGGCGCCAGGACAAGATGACCCCCTTCGGCACCGGGTCCACCATGCGCGGGATCCCCGGCGACACCTATTCCACGTCGCGCTTCGTGAAGGCCGCATTCATCAACGCGTTCCACCCACAGAAGGACACCGAGCAGGACAACGTCATGCGCATGTTCCACACGCTGGGGAACGTGTCGTTCGTGGAAGGCTGCGCCGGCATGGCCGACGGGTCCTTCGAAGTCACGCTGTTCTCGGACTGCTTCAGCGCCGCAACCGGAACTTATTACTTCAACACCTACGACGACCCGACGCTTAGGAAGGTTCGCCTGGACGATTACGCCGACGTCGACCCGTCTTCGCTGATGAAGATTCCGGAGGATGGCACGAAGTAGCAACGCGGGAAGCGCCTGACGTTCGCCGACGAGGGGAGGCGGACTCAGTTCGCCGGCTACGCGAAGCAGGTGCCGCCTTGCATGACAAAAGGCCGACTCAAACGAGCCGGCCTTCGAATTTAATGGAGCCGATGAGCGGACTCGAACCGCTGACCTACGCATTACGAGTGCGTTGCTCTACCAACTGAGCCACATCGGCGCACGTGCAAGTATACCCGAACAAGGCCACATTCAGGAAATTTCCATCGCGTTGGAGCATCTTCGCAGCCGAACATTTCGGAACATCATTAGGGAGTGTGTCGGAGGGCGTGTCGTCCTCGCAGCAGGCGCGCTACTCTTCCTTTCCGAAGGCTTTGATCAACAGCGCGGCAATTCCGCACAGCAGGCCGCCGATTGGCCAAGGCAGCCAAAAGAAAGCGACCGCACCGGACGAGTAGTCGCCCGTGTTCCCCGACGCCATCGGCCAGAACAGCATAAGCAGCGCGATGGCCGTCGCCAGGATCATGATGGTGCCACAGACCGCGCCCACCTTCTGGTCGAGCTTCTTCGTCTTCATCATCTCCTGCTTGGCGTCCTCGGAAACGTTCGCGGCCTCTATGTCGGACACCTCCATATACTCGGCAGCGGTGGCGTTGTACTGGTCGATGTTCGTGCGGCCGAGCATCATTGCGCCGTGCACGATCAGATAGACGCCCACCGCAATGCACAGCATCATCGCCGTGATGCCTATCATGCTTTCAGTAGCCTCGCCGAACAGCACGACGACGCATATCCCAACGAAGATGAGCCCGATTCCACCCACCAGCTGGTAGGCGAACGACGAGCGGGCCTTCGCCTTGTCTTCGGAAGTGTAGAAGTCCTCGACGAAGGGATGCGCCTTCACGAATGCGGAATGGGACATTCCGGCCGGTATGATCAGCGCAAGGCAAGCGCCCACGCCGACGAACAAAATGAACATGCCCAACGCGGCAGCAACGTTTCCCGACAAGCCCAAGCAGGGATTCATCGCAGGGTCGCTTGCCGCCAGGAACGGAAGAGCCACGCCGATGCCTGCTATGGCCGCGAATATGCCCAGCGATATCCTGTTCGCAAAGCGGCGCATGAACCGGTCGTAGTCGAACACGTCGGCAGCAGGGCCTTGTGCTACCGCTGACGCCTGGGGCAGAGGCTCACGACCCGTCAGGTCGCCTTGCACAAGTTCGTCCAAAGTGCAGTCGAACGCTTGGCAGAGCTTCAGCAGCTTGTCCATCTCGGGATAGGACTTCTCGGACTCCCACTTGGTCACGGACTGCCTGCTGACCCCCAACAGCATTGCCAGCTGCTCCTGTGTCATGTTGTTCGCTGCACGCAGATGCAGAAGGTTGTCTCTAAAGCTCACGTCATGCCTTTCTCGGTGAAACCAACATCAATCTATCAAAGCCGGCACCGAAAGACTACGGCACTACGCGGTGTCCAACCACCAACCAGCGGAAGCAAATTCCAGGAATTCTTGGCACCCGATGGTTGCGAAGCCCAGTTCAGGGTGTTGTAAACCATTTGGTGACGGTGCTCGGGTCATTTGCCACATTACGGAGAAAAGCAAGCTTACAAGAAATGCTTCAACCGCAATGCGACAAATGACCCGAGCACCGTCACCGAGCACCGTCACCCCGGCAATGTGACAAATGACCCGACCTGTAGTCACATGTTGGCGTTCAGAAACTCAAGGGCATTCGACAGCGCCTTAAGCGCCTGGAGGTCGTCCACGAAGCTGACCTCGACGACTGCCTCGCCAGCTTGCGGTCCGCCCTCGCGCCACTCGGTGGTACCCACGAACGTAACCTCAGGCGCAACGGACGACGGAAGGTCATTATGCCCTTCGCCTGCCAGAC
>CABVEH010000123.1 GCA_902497215.1 uncultured Eggerthellaceae bacterium
GCGCCCCTGCTCGAAGTCGACGTCGATATCGGGCATTTCCACGCGCTCGGGCGAGAGGAAGCGCTCGAACATGAGGCCGTTGGGCATGGGGTCGAGGTCGGTGATGCCCATGGCGTAGGCCACGATGGCGCCTGCGGCCGAACCGCGGCCGGGCCCCACGCCGATGCCCTGGCTTCTGGCCCATTCTATGTATTCCTGCACGATGAGGAAATATGCGGGGAAGCCCTGCTGGATGATGACCGACATCTCGTAGTCGGCCTGCTTCTGCTCGCGCTCGGGCACCGGCGTGCCGTAGCGCTTCTCCAGACCTTCCTGCACGCGCTTGCGGAACCAGCTTTCCTCGCTTTCGCCCTCGGGCAGCGGGAAGCGCGGCAGGATGGGGTCGCGCGACAGCACCACGTCGCACTTCTCGGCCACCTCCACCGTGTTGTCGCAGGCCTCGGGGAACTCGCGCATGGCCTCGCGCATCTCTTCTTCCGTCTTCATGTAGAACTGGTCGTTCGGGAAGCGCATGCGGTTCTCTTCGTTGACCGTGGCCTGCATGCCCACGCACAGCATGAGGTCCTGTGCGGGCGCGTCCTCGCGCAGCAGGTAGTGGAAGTCGTTGGTGGCGATTGTCTTGAGGCCCGCAGCGTTCGCGACGTCCACCAGCATGCGGTTCAGCTCGGGCTGCGACTTGCCGGCGTCGGTGACCACTTCCTTGCCCTGGTTCTGAAGCTCGATGTAGAAGTCGCCAGGGTCGAAGCAGGCGGCGAACGTCTTGGCCCACTTGACGGCGTCGTCGAACTGGCCGTTGTCCAGCAGCTTGGGGATGATGCCCGCTATGCAGGCCGAGCTGGCGATGATTCCGTGCCCGTACTTCTTCAGCTGCGAAAGCGTGACCAGCGGCTTGTAGCGGAAGTTGTCGACGTGCGACTCGGACACGATCTTAAGCAGGTTGTGGTAGCCCTCGGTGGTCTTGGCCAGAAGCAGCAGGTGGAAGCGCTTGGGGCGCCCCTGCATGTCGATGGGCTCTTCGGGCGTGAAGTAGACCTCGCAACCGTAGATGGGCTTCACGCGCTTACCTGTCTCGGCCTCGACGGCCGTGCAGGCGTCGCACAGCTCGACGCAGCCGCTCATCACGCCGTGGTCGGTGATGGCCACCGCCGGCATGTCGAGGTCGGCCGCGCGGCGCACCATGTCCTTGATGTGCGTGATGCCGTCGAGCAGCGAGTATTCCGTGTGGTTGTGCAGGTGAACGAATGCCATGTGTTATGCCCCGTATCGCTTTTGCCGGCACAATGCGTCGTGCCTCGTACGTAAGTGGGGCGCAAGGTGTTGTGTTTTTGCTGCGTTTCGAGCGCCTGTGTTTTCCGCTTGCCATCATAGCAAATGAAAGGGCGCCCCGCGAGTGCGGAGCGCCCTTCAAACAGGCTCAATTTCTTGAGGAGGACTTGGGAGCTAGGCGCTCTTCTTGTCCAGGTAGGCGAGCTGGAACTCGTCCCATTCCAGGTTGCGCTTGAAGATGGCGATCCTGGCCTTGTCCTGTGCGTCGTTCTTCGCCTGAAGGTCGCCGATGATGACGCGCAGGTTGTTGGCGTGGCTCTCGACGGCGGTCCTGTTGATCTTGTCGGGCTCGACGCCGAAGGCGCCCAGCACGGTCAACATGTCGCCGAACATCTGCGTCGCTCCCTTGTACAGCAGGAACTCCTTCTTCTGCGTCCCTGACTCGTCGAGGTTGACGGTGCAAAGGCCGCCCGTCCCCATGATGCCGACAAGCCTCTCGTGGCCCGGAAGCACGCCGAACTGCCCTTCCTCGCTTGGAACGGACGCGTAATGCACGTCGCCGTCGAAGAGCTTGCCGGTAGGGGTGCATATGACGCAGTGGAAGGTAGCCATTTATGCCTCTTCCTTCTGCATGGCCTCGTATGCGGCGTAGACGTCCTCGATCGGCCCCTTGTTCTGGAAGCACTGCTCGGGGATGTGGTCGCACTTGCCGTCGAGGATCTCGGCGAAGGAGCGCACGGTGTCCTCGATGGAGACGTACACGCCAGGGGTGCCGGTGAAGACCTCGGCCACGTGGAACGGCTGGCCCAGGAACTTCTGGATCTTGCGGGCGCGGTTGACGGTGAGCTTCTGGTCCTCGGAAAGCTCGTCCATGCCCAGGATGGCGATGATGTCCTGCAGGTCCTTGTACTGCTGCAGGATCTGCTGCACGCCGACCGCCACGCGGTAGTGCTCCTCGCCGACGATTTCCGGGTCGAGGGCGCGCGAGGTGGACTCGAGCGGGTCGACCGCCGGGTAGATGCCGAGCTCGGCGATGGAGCGCGACAGAACCGTCTTGGCGTCAAGGTGGGTGAACGTCGTGGCCGGAGCCGGGTCGGTCAGGTCGTCGGCGGGCACGTATACGGCCTGCACCGAGGTGATGGACCCGGTGGTGGTGGAGCAGATGCGCTCCTGCAGGTCGCCCATCTCGGTTGCCAGCGTGGGCTGGTAGCCCACGGCGGAAGGCATGCGGCCCAGAAGGGCGGAAACCTCGGAGCCGGCCTGCGTGAAGCGGAAGATGTTGTCGATGAACAGCAGCACGTCCTGGCCCTGGTCACGGAAGTACTCCGCCTCGGTCAGGCCTGCGAGGCCGACGCGAAGACGGGCTCCGGGCGGCTCGTTCATCTGACCGTAGACCAGGCAGGTCTTCTCGATGACGCCGGACTCGGTCATCTCGAGGTAAAGGTCGGTGCCCTCGCGGGTGCGCTCGCCCACGCCGGTGAACACCGAAGTGCCGCCGTGCTCCTGGGCGAGGTTGTTGATGAGCTCCTGGATGGTTACCGTCTTGCCGACGCCTGCGCCGCCGAACAGGCCGGTCTTGCCGCCCTTGACGTAGGGCTCGATCAGGTCGACGACCTTGATGCCGGTCTCGAACGTCTCGGTGGACGTGATCAGCGTGTCGAACGGGGGCGCGGGATGATGGATGGGCATCCATTCCACGTCGGTGGGCATGGGCTTGCCGTCGACGGGCTCGCCCATCACGTTCCAGATGCGGCCGAGGGTGGCCTTGCCGACGGGCATCATGATCGGGGAGCCGGTGTCGACCGCCTCCATGCCGCGGACCATGCCGTCGGTGGAAGACAGGGCGACGGTGCGCACCAGGTCGCCCGGAAGGTGCGTCTGCACCTCCAGGATGGTGCTAATCTCTCCGGCCGGAGAGGTGGCCTTTACAGTGAGCGCGTTGTAGATCGAAGGCATCGCGTCGGGCGCGAACTCGACGTCGACAACGGCGCCGACGATGCGGACTATGCGTCCGACATTGCCATCACTGGAAGGCCTGTTTTCAACAATTTCGTCAAAATCAGCCATTTATTCCTCCAATGCTGCGGCGCCGCCAACGATCTCGTTGATTTCGGTGGTGATGGCACCCTGGCGCGCGCGGTTGTAAACGCGCGTGAGTGTCGACACCATCTCTTCAGCGTTGTCGGTCGCCGATTTCATCGCGTTGCGGCGAGCGCCTTGCTCGCCTGCCGCAGAGTCGAGCAACGCAAAGAAGTATGCGTTGCGAAGGTATTCCTTCATCAGCCAGAACATAGCCGAATCGGAGTCCGGGACGAAGTCGATGTCGCCCGGAATGACCTCGCCGGAACGGTCGCGGAACTTGAGGAAGACGTCCTCCTCCTTCTCCGCGATGCCCAGCAAGGACGCATAGCTCTCCTGCTTGATCGGCAGGATCTGGCGCTCGATGAGAGTCTGCTCGGCAGCATTCTTCGCATGGTTGTGGATGATATACGCCTCATCGATCATATGATCATCGTTGTGATAGCTGTTGCCAGTATAGAAGGACAGCTCGAGGGCCTCCTCGTGAATGGGGTCGGCAGAGAATCCTGCGAACTCGAACACGGGCTTGATGCCGCGGTAGCTGAAGTAGCCGATGGCCTTCTTGCCGCACGCCGCAACCTCTACTTCGATGCCCTGGCTCTCCTTCTCCTTTATAAGCTTCTCGGCATGGCGCAACACGTTGGTGTTGAATCCGCCAGCCAGTCCGCGGTCGGACGTGACGACCGTGATAAGGCACCTCTTCACCTCGTCATGCACCTGGAGCAAAGGCTCCGACTGCAGAGGCGCGTTGGGTGCGGTCGACACGAGCATGTCGGAAACAGCCCTCGTCCATGGAACGGCGCCCTCCATGCGCTCCGTGGCGCGACGGATCTTCGCAGCCGCGACCATTTCCATGGTGCGCGTAATCTGCTTCGTCGACGTGACGGAGTTGATGCGCCTTTCTATGTCGTGAAGGTTGGGCATGTTCTACCTCACCTTATTCCGTGGGTGCGAATGCCGCCTTGAACGAGCTGATGGCAGCGTTCAGGTCGGTCTCGATCTGGTCGGTGAGCTTCTTCTCGGTGTTTATCGCATCGATGATCCCGGCGTTCTTGGCGCGGATGGAATCAAGCAGCTCGGTGCGGAAGCGCACGACGTCGTCAAGCGGCAGGTCGTCCAGGTAGCCCTGGTTGCCTGCGTAGATGGCGATGACCTGCTCGGCGACGGGCATCGGGT
>CABVEH010000124.1 GCA_902497215.1 uncultured Eggerthellaceae bacterium
ACCGCATCCGCCAGCGCGCGAACCTGACCAACGCCATCAAGCCCGACACGATCCACGTCGAGCACGACTGGTGGTTCCCCGAGCGTGCGGCGTCCGACGACCTGCACGGCGCGCTCGACGCGAACTGCAACATCCTCTTCGAGAACGACGGCCCGTACGACCCCGCCGTCGGAACCGACAACTACGGCGGCCTGTGCAAGGTGTACAAGGCCGAAGAGGGAGCGCCCGACAACATCTGCATGACCAGCGAGGACCTTCGCGTGTTCCTGCCGCTCACGCGCGAGCAGCTGCAGCAGGACATGCAGGACTTCGGCGTCGCGATGCCCAACAAAGGAGGGAAGTAGTCATGACGCGTCATACCATGGCGATCGACCTCGACAGCTGCATAGGTTGCCATTCCTGCGCTGTCGTGTGCAAGCAAGAGAACAACGTGGGCCTGGGCACCTTCTACAGCAAGGTGCTCACTGTTGGCCCTTCGGGAACCTATCCCGACCTCGAGATGTACTACCTGCCGGTGGCGTGCCAACATTGCGAGAACCCGCAGTGCGTGAGCGTTTGCCCCACAGGCGCCAGCTACAAGCGCGAAGACGGAATCGTGCTGGTCGACCACTCCAAGTGCGTGGGCTGCCAGTACTGCGTAATGGCGTGCCCGTACGGCGTCCGCACCTACGACAAGTCGAAGGAAAAGGGCGTGATCGAGAAGTGCACGCTGTGCGCCCATCTGGTCGATGACGGCAAAGAGCCCGCATGCGTGCGCCACTGCCCCGGACAGGCGCGCGTCTTCGGCGACGCGGACGACCCCGAAAGCAAGGTGAGCAAGCTCATCGCGTCGAAGAAGACCCACAAGCTCACCGACGTGGGGAACAAGCCGTCGGTGACTTACGGCTTGGACAAGTGCGAATGGAAGGGTGGTGAATAGCCATGGCAGTTCAGTGGCCCCTGCTGATCTTCAGCGTCTTGCTGGGCGCGTCGTCCGGCATAATGATCTTCCTGGGAATCGGCGAGCTTCGCGGTTCCTTCAAGAAGGTGCGGTTCCCCCTGTCCCTCATCGCTTTGATCCTGCTTGCCGTGGGAGGGTGCGCATCTGCCGTGCACCTGGGGCACATCGACCGCGCCCTGTACATCCTGGGCAACGTCAACTCCGCCTTCTCGCGCGAGCTGTTCGCGGTGGGATTCACCGGGTTGATGACTCTCGTGTACGTGATCCTGGCCAAGAAGGACTACCCGGGAGCCAGCAAGGTGTTCGGTATACTGGCGGCCATCGGCGGATTGCTGCTTCCGATCATCGCCGGCGCATCGTACATGATGCCTGCGCGTCCCGCCTGGGACAGCTTCGCGCTGCCGCTCATGTACCTGGGAACCGGCGTCGGAATGGGCTTCGTGCTTAGCGCCGCATACGTGTATTCCAAGGGCGACGATGCCGACAAGGCGTTCTCGATGACGCTCGCCGTGGTGGGAATCGTCGCATCGGTCGCCGTCACCCTTATATATGTGGTGTGGGTGGCCGTCGCGCCCTATCCCGACCCCACGCGCTCGCTCATGCGCCTGGCCGCGGGTGACCTTGCCCCGGCGTTCTGGCTCGGCGTCGTGCTGGTTGGAATGGCAGGCCCGGTGGTCATCGCCGTGATGGCGAAGCGCGGCTCGTTCGTGGACACGCCGGGCGCTGGCGCCGATGGCGCTTCCGCCGACCCCGAGCCCACCGTTGCCGGCGTTGATGCAAGCGGGGCCGCCACTGCGGCGCCTGCCGCTGCGGCCACCGCGACCGCGGCTGCCAACAAGTTCAGCACCGCCAGCGCGCTTTGGGCTGCACTGGCATGCCTGGTGGTCGGCAGCGTGGTGCTCCGCGTGCTCATGTACACCGTGGGCACGTCGGTGGAATACCTCATCTACTAGCAGGGAGGCTGGAAGGCGACGGTTGCGCCGGTCGGCCATAACCCGGCCGGCGCGCCGCCTTCGCCTTTCCGGAATGAGTATTTGAATGAGTATTTGGGACGTTCCAAAACGCTCATTCCAAACCGCACTAGAAACCAAGGAGCATTGACATGCCTGTTGAACCATCAAACGCCTCCACCCAGCAGGACATCGCCTCGGCGCAAGAGCTGGCGGCCCTCATGGACAGCCGCGCGAACGTATACAAGGTGCTGTCGCGCAGCTATTTGGAGGAAATAGACGGTCGCTTCGCCGACGAGCTGGCCAACGAGTTCCTGTTCGAAAGCGCCAATCCGCGCCTTGCAGAAACGCTAGGCGCTGCCAAGGAATCGCTCCAAGGCGCCGACGACGACCTCATCGAGCAGCTTGCCGTGACGTTCGACCGCGTGTTCTTCGGCATGGGCCCTCTGACCGCGCGGCATGCGTTTCCCTACGAGTCGGTATACACCAGCGAGAAGGGGATCATGATGCAGGAGGCGTACAGCCAGGTGGTCCGCGCCTACCGCGAACAGCACCTCGCCAAGGACAAGGGATTCACCGAGCCCGAGGACCACATCGCGGTGGAGCTTGCCTTCATGGCAACGCTTGCAGAACGCACGGCCGCCTTCCTTCGCGAAGGCCACGAAGAGGCCGCCGAAGAGACCGTCGCCCAGCAGGTCGCGTTCGCCAAGGCCCATCTGCTGAACTGGATCGACCTGTTCTGCGCCGACCTTTCCGCGGCTGCGCCCGGCACGTTCTACGAGCATCTGGCCGACTTCACGAAGACGTTCGTGCAGGAGGACGTGTCTTTGCTGGCCGAGATCGCGGGCTGACCCGCGCCCTGCGGCCGATTCCTCGGTCGGCCTCCGGCAGCTTCTTCGCAGAGGCCGCGACCTGACGAGAGGACGCTATGAAAAGGAAAACCGATCTGGACCGGCGCCAGTTCTGCATGGCCGGCGCCGCTGCGGCCGGGCTTGTGGCCGCCGGCGCCTTCGGGCGCCTGTCCATAGACCAGGCCCATGCCGTGTACCTGCGGCCTCCTGGCGCCGAAAGCGAGAACAGCCTGCTTGCCAAGTGCGACCGCTGCGAGCGATGCGTGCAGGCCTGCCCTCACAACCTGGTGCAGCCAAGGCCGCTCAACCTCGACTTCCCCACGGTGGGAACGCCCGAATTGATATACAAGAGCGGCTACTGCGACTTCTGCATGAAATGCGTCGAAGCGTGCCCCACGGGTGCGTTGACCATGGATGCGCCCACCGCCCACAACATAGGGGTGGCGAAGGTCGTCAGCGACGCCTGCGTCGCATGGGACTGGGGCGGCTGCACCATATGCGCAGACGTGTGCCCGGTGGAAGGCGCCATCACGCTGGACGAGCGGGGAAGGCCCCATGTGGACGAGCAGCTTTGCGACGGATGCGGGCTTTGCGAGATGGAATGCCCGGCTCCGTCGCTCAGGGCGTACAACTCCGCCGCTGCCGAGAAGGGCATATACGTGGTGAGCCGCGAAAGCGCCGCCGCCGAGATGCCCGGCGCCATAACCTCGCAGCAGCTGGAGCAATCGCGTAACCTGCGGGGCAGCGGGCAGGGAGGTGGCGGCCATGAATAAGATGCGCTACCTGCGAATAGGGGTGGCTGCAGCCGTCCTGGTCGTCATCTTCGCGTGTACGTTCGCGCACGTCCCCATCGGAACGCTTTGCGCCCTGTGCCCGGTGGGAGTCGCCGAAATTTCGGTGGCCAGCGGAAGCATTCCCTGGGACCTTCTTCCCGGCGTGCTGGTCGTGTTGGCGGCGGTGTTCCTGCTGGGACGCGTGTTCTGTTCGTGGGTCTGCCCCACCAGCCTGCTGCGCAACGTGTTCGGCGGAAGGAAGCCCCGCGGGCTTACCGGCCGCACCGGCGAATGCCCTGAGGCGGAAGGAGTCGCAGGCGAAGGCGAGGCCGTCGTGGCCGCCGAGGCCGTTGATGGAAGCGATGTCACGTTGGAAGCGAAGGCGGAGACGTGCGTCGGCGGATGCTCTGCATGCGGACTCAAGAATCCCAATGAGGCCCGCGTTCGCAACAACCTGCTGGCGCAAGGCATCGTGCTGGCGGTGCTGCTGGCTGTGTCGTTCGTGGTGCACTTTCCGGTGTTCTGCCTGTTCTGCCCCATCGGATTGGTGTTCGGAACGATGTTCGCCGTCAGCCGCATGTTCGTCACCTGGCAGCCTGGCTGGGAACTTGTCGTGTTTCCGGCGATGCTTGTGCTGGAGCTTTTCGTGCTGAGGCGCTGGTGCTCGGCCATCTGCCCGCTGGGCTTCTTCTTCGGGCTCATGGCGAAGGCCAGGTCAAGGCTTGGATTCATGCCGAAGGTGAAGGTGAACCAGCAGGCGTGCAAGCATTCGGAAGGCTGCGACGTATGCACGACCACGTGCCCCGAGAACATCTGCGCCGCGACGTCCGACGCACGCGACCTGGAGGACTGCACGCTTTGCCTTGACTGCAAGGAGCACTGCCCCTCCCGCGCGATCGGCATCGGCCGAACCAAGTAGCACCAACATGGGCGAACAGGGGGCGGGTGACAGCGGGGTCGGGTGATTTGTCACGCTTTCGCCAAAAGCGAAAGCG
>CABVEH010000125.1 GCA_902497215.1 uncultured Eggerthellaceae bacterium
CCCGCCAAAGGCCCGCGCCCCACCTCGTCGAGCCCGACTACGCACTTCGCGCCCGCATCCACAGCCAGGTCCGCCTGGAAAGCGTAGATGCCTTCGAGCCGTGCAGCCTCCTTGGCCTCGGCGTCCAGCCTTGCATGCGCGCGCTTGAGTATCGAGGCGACGCCCTTGCGCCCGTCGCCATCAAGCGACCGCTCCAGCGCGGCCAGCTGCCTGGAGTCGGCGGATTCGGCCAGCGCCCTTATGTCGGATATGGGTATCTCGCTCATAAAAAAAGCCCCTTTCGGGGCTGATGGTTAGACGCGGGACGCTTCCTTGATCTTGGCGGCCTTGCCCACCTTGTCGCGCAGGTAGTAGAGCTTCGCGCGGCGGACGCGGCCCTTGCGCACGACTTCGATCTTCTCGATCTTGGGCGAATGCACCGGGAAGGTGCGCTCGACGCCGACGGAGAAGCTTATCTTGCGGACGGTGAAGGTCTCGCGGTTGCTCTTGCCCTTGCGGCTGATGACGTCGCCCTGGAACACCTGGATACGCTCGCGGTTGCCCTCGGTGATTCGATAGTGGACCTTGACGTTGTCGCCAGGGCGGAAGTCGGGGACGTCTTCCTTCATATGCTGGTTTTCGATGGCGCGGATGATATCCATTTCAATGATTCCTTCTGTAATTGCGTGCTTGGCAGCGTCGTCAAAAGACGCGAAATCTGATTATATAGTTATTGATTTTGCGGCGCAAGCCGAACGGGGCATCTTTTCGGACGGCGAGCATCGCGCGCAGCCCCTCCTTCAGGCCGCCGCGTCAGCACCCCGACGAACCCTTTCGCAAGCGAACGGCAGGCCATGCCGTCATATCGCCAGCAGCAGGGCGTAGGAAACGACGCCGCCGACCGCACTCCACAGCAGCGACTTCGTCTTCACGGCAACCACGACCACGCATGCGGCCGCCACGAAGACCGCAGCCGCAGGCCAAAGCCCCCCGTCGAACATGCCTGGGTTCAGGATGTCGTTCGCGACGAGCGCCGCGAAGGCGGCCGGCGGGATCAGGTTGAGCGCGCGCACCACCGACTCGGGAAGCTCGCGCCCCTTCAGCAGGAACAAGGGGATGACGCGGCACGCGAGCATGGTCACGCCGCAGCATCCAAGGATTATCCAGAACTCCTGCCAGCTCATGACGCATCCCCTTCGGCCTTCTTCTTGGCCGCCCGGGCTGAAACGGGTATGGCCACCACGATGCCCAGCGCGGCCCCCACGAGTATGGCCGCGCCTCCCAGGCCTAGCAGTTTGCAGGCGTACACGCCGACGACCGCGAACACGGCCGCGACGACATTGGCGGAGGTCAGCTTCTGCGTGAAGAGCAGGCAGATGAATATGGACGTCATGGCGAACGCGGCTATCTGCAGAGGTATGTCCACGAGGCCGCCCACGAGAACTCCCGCAACGTTCGAAAGCGCCCACGATGACTGCGAGAACAGGTTAACACCCAGCGCGCGTCCCACCGACCAGTCGCCTTCCTTGAACTTCGCGATGGACACGCCGTAGCTTTCGTCGGTCACGGTCGCGGCGAACAGGAAAGCCAGCCGCTTGGAAGCCCCCTGGCATTCGGGTGCGAACGACGCCGAGTAGAGCACCTGGCGCGTGTTGACCAGCGACACGCTCGCGACGATCGACGCGATCGGCGCCGAAGCGAGGTACATGTTGGGGATCATGAACTGCCCGGCGCCCGAGTAGAACAGCGCCGACAATATGAACACCTGCAGCGCGTTAAGCCCTATGGATCCGCAGAGTATCCCGCACGGTATGCCGATGGCGACGTAGCCCAGCATGATGGGCACCGCCGCGTCGAACGACTGTCTTATCGCCTCGCCGCGAGTCATGGCTAGGAAAGGGCCTCCGTCACGTTCTTGGGGTCGAACACGCCGCGCTCGGTGACGATTTTGGTCACCAGCCCGGCCGGCGTCACGTCGAAGGCCGGGTTGAACACGTCGACGCCGTCGATGGGATCCGCAAGCACCTCGCCGGCGTCCCTCTGCTCGATGGGGATTTCGGTCCCAGAAGGCGTGCGCGCGTCGATTGTGGAGGTGGGCGCTGCCACGTAGAAAGGCACCCCGAAATGGCGCGCCATCACCGCGAGCCCCAAGGTGCCCACCTTGTTGGCCACGTCGCCGTTGGCAGCGATGCGGTCGGCGCCCACCAGCACGGCGTCTACCTGGCCCGAAGCCATGACGCTTGCTGCCATGTCGTCGCAGATCAGCGTGACCGGCACGCCCGCCCGGGAAAGCTCCCAGGCCGTGAGCCGGGCGCCTTGCAGCACCGGGCGCGTCTCGTCGGCGTACACGCGCCTCACTCCCCTGCCCTCGGCCGCGGCGTACACCACGCCCAGCGCCGTTCCGTAGAAGGCGGTGGCAAGCGACCCTGCATTGCAGTGGGTCAGCACGACGGCGTCGTCGGGTAGCAGCTTCGCTCCAAGCTCGCCGATCATGCTGTTGGCGGCCTCGTCGTCGACTATGAGCTGCTGGACGAACTCGTACAGGCGCTCCTCGATGGCCTGCGGGCCATCGCCTGCGGCAAGCTCCTCGTCCATCACGGCAACCGCCGAATCCACCGCCCATGCCAGGTTGACCGCCGTGGGGCGCGCGGCCTTCACCATCTCGGCGGAGTACCTGACGGCGGTCTCGTACAGCTGCGCGTCGAAGGACTCCTCGTCTATGAGGAACACCCTGTCGAAGTCGAGCGCGTCGTTGCGCGCGTCGTCGCCCGACGCGTAGACGAATTCCGCGGCGCGCAGCATGACGGCGGCGGCGCCTGCGATGCCTATGGCGGGCGCCCCCCGCACCTTCAGCTGCTTGATGCAGTCTATCGCCTCGCGCCAGTCGGTCATGGCGATGTAGGACTCCTCGCCTGGAAGCCTCGTCTGGTCGAGCACGACCAGCATGGGAAAGCCCTCGGGCACGGGCGAGTCCTGGACGCCGGCTCGAACCACCGACACGGTCCTAGGGATTCTGTCCAGATCCATCGACGTAAGCCTCCTGCAAGAAAACAGGCGCATCATGCGACGCGCCTGTTCCCCCTCGATATGTGCCGAATCTACGCAGTCTGCTCGATCTGGGCCTGGGCCGCAGCGAGGCGGGCGACAGGCACACGGTAAGGCGAGCAGGACACGTAGTCAAGGCCGATGCGGTTGAAGATGTGGATCGACTCGGGGTCGCCGCCATGTTCGCCGCATACGCCGCAAACGATGTCGGGATTGCCAGCTGCCGCGAGCTTGACGCCCATCTCGACGAGCTTGGCGACACCGCCTTCGTCGATCGTGGCGAACGGGTTGTAGGGAAGCAGCCTCTCGGCGAGGTACTGCGGGACGAACTCGCCCTCGACGTCGTCGCGGCTGAAGCCGAACGTGGTCTGCGTGAGGTCGTTCGTGCCGAAGCTGAAGAAGTCGGCGTACTTGGCGATCTCGTCGGCAGTGACGGCGGCACGCGGCAGCTCGATCATGGTGCCGACCGGGATGTCCAGCTGGACGCCTTCGTTGTCGGCGACCTCGGCAATGGTGTCCTCGGCCACCTTGCGGAGCTTCTCCAGCTCGGCTGCGGTGGACACCAGCGGGATCATGATCTCGGGCTTCGGGTCGAGGCCTTCCTTCTTCAGCTTGGCCGTGGCCGTTGCGATGGCGCGGATCTGCATGACGGGCAGGATCGGGTAGACAATGCCCAGGCGGCAGCCACGCATTCCGAGCATGGGGTTCTGCTCGACGAACGAGTCGATCTTGTCCAGCAGCTCGCGCTTCTCGGCGATGGCGGCAGAGTCAGCGCCGGACGCCTCCATGCGCGCGATCTCGATGGCGATGTCGCGCGGGTCGTCAAGGAACTCGTGCAGCGGGGGGTCGAGCAGGCGCACGATGACGGGCAGGCCGTCCATCTCCTTGAACATGCCGTAGAAGTCGCCGGACTGCGCCTCGTAGAGCTGCGACACGGCCTTCTCGCGGTTGAGCTCGTCGTCGTTGAGTATGAACGACTGGATGATCTGCTTGCGGTCGCCCAGGAACATGTGCTCGGTGCGGCACAGGCCGATTCCCTGCGCGCCGAAGCTGCGGGACAGCTCGGCGTCCTCAGGGTTGTCGGCGTTGGCGCGGACCCCGAGCCTGCGGAACTCGTCGGCCCACTCGAGGATGGTGTCGAGGTCGCCCGTGATCTCAGGCATGACCAGCTCGACCTTGCCCAGCACCACGATGCCGGTCGTGCCGTCGATGGACACCATGTCTCCCTCGCGGATGACGATGTCGGTGCCCGTTATGGCGGCCTCCTTCTTCTCGGCGTCGATCTTCAGCGCCTCGACGCCGCAGACGCACGGCGCGCCCATGCCGCGCGCGATGACGGCAGCATGCGAGGTCTTGCCGCCGTGCGAGGTAAGGATGCCCTCTGCGGCGATCATGCCGGCCAGGTCGTCGGGGTTGGTCTCCCAGCGCACCAGCACGC
>CABVEH010000126.1 GCA_902497215.1 uncultured Eggerthellaceae bacterium
GTGGCGGATGCCCGATATCTCGGTTCGGAAGGTTTGGCCCTTCTCGGCCGCCATGGGCGCTATGATCGACTCCACGGCGGAAAGCGAGTCGCCCAGGTCGAATTCCTGGAGGTTCAGCGTGGCCTTGCCGCTTTCTATCTTCGATATGTCCAGCACGTCGTTTATCAGGTCGAGCAGATGCCTGCCCGACGCCGTGATCTTCCCTGCGTAGTCGCGCACCTTCGACGGGTCTTCTGCCTCGCGCCCGATTATGGTCGCGAAGCCGAGCACGGCGTTCATGGGCGTGCGTATGTCGTGCGACATGTTGGCAAGGAAGGCCGACTTCGACTCGTTGGCAAGCTGCGCCGCCTGAAGCGCCTGCGAAAGCTGCTCCGCGTGCTGGGCGCGCTCGGCGTCGCGTGCGCGCCGGGCCAGGGCCTGCTTGCGGCGGCTGAAGGCGAACAGCGCCACGCACAGGCAGAACGCCAGGACGGTTACGCTGACGACCAGGACGAGTGCGTCGTTGACCGCCTGTGCCTCCTGCTGGATGGCCTGCATTGGCACGTAGCCAACCAGGTAGATCGCGCCGCCGTTGGTCGACCACAGAAAGCAGAGCGATTCCTGCCCGCGCACCTGGTGGGCGAACATCACGTTGCGCCGGTCCTCTATCCCCTCGTTTACCATCTCGAGGATCCCTGGGTCTGCGATCGCGTTCGCGCGGTAGAAGTCCTCGAGGTTGATGTGCCCTGCGTCGCGCTCGCCCATTCCCTCGGGCTTCAGCACGAACCGCTCGCTTGCGACGTCCATGAGGTAGAGGACGGCCTGGTTCCCGTAGAAGCCCCGGGGAAGGGCGCGGTCCACGACGTCGAACGAGTACTCCATGTATAGAGTGCCAAGCGCCTGGCCGCCGCGCTCGACGGGGCACGCCATCGTGTAGGCCCAGGACCCCATCGAGTTCACGTACGACTGGGAGAGGTCGAGGCCCGATACGCTCCCGCCGCCTTCGAAGTCGAGCTTCGACGGATCGAACGGCTTCCCGTCGTTGGAAGCTCCTTCCAACGCGCCTTCGGGGACGAAGGAGACGAGCGTGGCAGTTTCGCCGCTCGGTATGCGGGTCACCGCCACCAGGGGGTCGGCCGCCTCGGCCAGCTCCTCGGCCGTGACCATCTGGAAGTCGGCCTCGCTCTGGAAGATGGCCTCGACCGTGCTCTTCATTAGGTTGAGGTTCTCGTTGAGGCTGGATATGGCGGCCTCCGACATGTCGTCGTAGGTCCTCTTGGAAATCGCCCAGATCGAAGCGCCCATCAACGCGAAGATCAGCACGACGACAAGGGCCCGCACGTAGAACCCGCGTCTCTCCTTGCTGTCTGTGTCGGTCTGTCGCATTCGGATGCTTGCACTTGCCTTTCTGGACGATGCCTGGCTTGAATCTCCCCGGGTTCGCCACGGGGTGCACGGCGCCGGAAAAGCGCAGCCTGGCGCAGGTTGCCCTTGTTAGGCAAACATTACATTATCGAAGCATATTATCCAAGGGAAAACAGGGCAGGCGTCGAAGGCTCCGCATCAGGCATGCTCCGTCGCCGTGCGGTACAGCCTCATGACCTGTGCGCTTGGATGCTTGGGGAAGACAAGGCCGTAGGGCATGTCGTGCGGTTCGGGGAAGGGCACGCAGGCCAGCCCGGGATGGATGTCCTCCCATATGTCGACCGTCACGATTGCCCGCTTGTTCAGCTCGCAGTCCGCGAAAAGCTCCATGGTGTAGAAAGGGACGTCGGTTATACGGTCGGCTCCCAAGGACTCGAGGTAGGCGCGGGCCGCGTCGTATTCCGCCGACACCCCTGGCTTCATCATCACCAGGTCAAGCCCGCGAATCATGTCCGAATCGACGGATTCCAGGCCGGAAGCCGCGGAAGCTTCGAGCGTTTCGGGCATCGCAAGGCAAAGCCTGGGGCGCGCAAGCTCGAGGAAGAGGCAACGGTCCCGGTACAGCTCGGACATGTAGAGGCCTTCCATGACGTCGTAGGACGTTCCGAGCCCACGCAGGTAGGCGCCAGGCTGGATGCCTGCGCTCTCCAGCGAGATGATGTCTATCCTCGTGCCCGGGACGTCCTCGATCATGTGCGACCAGATCCCGGGAAGCATCCGGCATTTCATCAGAAGCGAGGTCGCCACGCGTATGGGGCCCTCCCCACGCTGCAGCAACCGGGCGCGCGCGACGGCCTCGTCGGAAAGCCGCACGATCTCGACCGCGTCCCTATGCAGCGACTCGCCCGCCTCGGTAAGCTTCACGCCGCGCCGACCGCGCTCGAACAGGACGACGTCCAGGCGCTTCTCCAGAAGGTCTATCTGCTGTATTAGCGACGACGGGGCGATATAGAGCGCCCGGGCCGCCTTGCTGAAGCTGCCCGCGTTGGCCACCTCGATGAACGACTCTATCTGGCGCGAATACACGGCTCCTCCTGCCTGCGTCAGGTTTTTACCTTACACAATGATAGACAAAACCGCGCTCAAAAGGAATTGCAAGCATCTACCATAAGGTCAGGCACGAAAGTTAGGGGAAGCCATGGATTTGAATTCGATCAATCGCAGGAGGTACATCTACCTCTTCACGTCGGCGGCGTCGTTCCTGGTGCTCGGGCTGGTGTACGCATGGTCGCTTTTTGCAACGCCGCTTGCCGAAATCTACGGCTGGGAGATGTCGGCCGTGAAAGTCACCTTCACCATCTGCATGATGGCGTTCTGCGTGGGCGGCCTGATCGGAGTTCGCGTGCTCAGGCGACTGGGCGTGCGCGGAGCCATACTGCTTGCGGCCGCGCTGCTCGTCTTCGGCTTCGCCGGCACCGCGCTTCTGGCCT
The DNA here is from genome assembly GCA_902497215.1 of uncultured Eggerthellaceae bacterium. The sequence goes on from CABVEH010000126.1 coordinate 2,835, forward strand.
CGCAAGGCATATGGGCCTTGTACGTCTGCTACGGCGTGTTCATCGGCTGCGGGACGGGGCTGGGATACAACGTCACCATAGCCACGGTTACGCTGTGGTTCCCCGACCGCACAGGCTTCGCATCGGGAGTCATGTTCATGGGCTTCGGACTGGGATCGCTCACTTTGGGCACGCTCACGCGTACCATCATCGGGACGGCAGGCATCCCCGTGGCGCTTGGAGCTGTCGCGGCGACGGCCTGCGTGGTGTTCGTGTTCCTGGCATGCTTCCTGAAGCGCGCGCCCGAGAACATAGGCGAGATTCTGGGCGTTGGCACGCAGAAGGAGGAACTTGCTTCCGAAGAGCTGTCTTCCGACGCCGAGTTCGTGTCGGACGCCAAGGCTGCCGCAGACGACGAGGCCGACCAGCGCCGCATCTTCCGCGACCCCGCCTTCTACGGCTACTACCTGTGGGCCATCATCATCCTGGGCGCGGGCCTCGTGGTAATCGGAACGTCGATGCAGGGAGCGCTCGAGCTGGGCGTGGACGCGGCCTTCGCCGCCACGCTGGTTGGGATCATCCCCATCGTGAACGGCCTGTCGGGCCTCACGATGGGCGTCATCTACGACAAGAAGGGGCTCCAGTTCTCCATGATACTGGTGGCAACGGTCGCCTTCGCTGCCTGCACCACGCTGGCCTGCTCGTTCTTCTTCGGGCAAGGGTGGCTATACGTCATCGGCTGCCTTTTGATGGTGATGGGCTATGGCAGCGTGGCACCTCAGGCCACAGCCTTCGCCCGCGAACGCTACGGCGCCAAGCGTTTCCCGCATCACTTGGCGATCGTGAACACCGACATCGCCGGCGGCTCCGCCTTCCAGCAGGTCGTAATGAGCGCCTGCAGCGGGGTCAGCCTGTTCGTGTACACGGCCATGGCCGTATCGGGAGCCGTGGCCTTCGCGACGAGCCTCGTCTTCGCCCGCATCACGAAGCCAAGGAACGCGGAAACCAAGCAGCCACGGGCATAAGGCCCTCGGTTATAGGTGCCCCGCCGCAACCCCCTAGACGGCGGGGCTCGAACGGTCGTCGCTGACGCCTTTAGGCGGACGCGTCCTTCGTGTCCGGGGCCTTCTTTGGCGCATCTCCTTCGTTCAGCTTCGACACGTGGCGGGCATAGACCACCGACAAGACGGTTGCCAGCACCACGAATGCGATGGCGAGATACACCGTCAACGTGAAGCCGTCGCCGTAGGCCTGCGTCTTGGTTGCACCGTCCGCCATGAGGCGATGCACATCCCCGGACATGATGCCGACGAACAAGGCCGACGAAACCGACCCGGCCACCTGGACCAAGGTCGAATGGATCGACGACCCGCTGGTGGACAGCTCGGGAGGCAGCACCTCCAAATCGACGCTCTTGATGGCAGGGTACTCGGCGCCGATTCCCGCGCATGCGAGCGCCATGCAGCACACGACCGCCACGGCGACGCCCAAATGCGTGGACACCGCAAGCGCCACGAACCCGACGAGGCACACCCCGAACCCGATGGGCACGGACCAGCCCTTGCTCGACATG
>CABVEH010000127.1 GCA_902497215.1 uncultured Eggerthellaceae bacterium
GACGGTTGCCGTGGGCTTCAACGGGAAGCCGCAGCTGATCTGGAGCCTGTCGAGCTTGTACAGCGCGGCGGCGTCGCGATCGCGCTCGTTCACGAGCGACTCCAAGTCCTCGTCGTAGACTTCCTTCTTCTTGTCGGCGAGGTTCAGGAAGGCCTCGTAAAGCTCGTCCAGCTTGGCGTCGTCGAACTCGTAGCCCAAATCCTCCAGGCGATGCTTGAGCGCAGCGTGGCCGCTGCGTGCGGTAAGGACGATCTGGCTCTGGCCCGCACCCACGTCGGCCGGGTCGATGATCTCGTAGGTGTCGCGCTTCTTCAGCACGCCGTCCTGGTGGATGCCGGAGGAGTGCGCGAACGCGTTGGCGCCGACGATCGCCTTGTTCGCCTGCACCATCATGCCGGTGATCGAGCTGACCAGGCGCGAGGCCTTGACAAACTCCTTCGTGTTCACGTCGGTGTGGGCGTCAAGCTCGTCGCCGTGCATGCGGATGGCCATGACCACCTCTTCCATGGAGGTGTTGCCTGCCCGCTCTCCCAGGCCGTTTATGGTGCATTCGATCTGGCGCGCGCCGTTCTTCACGCCTGCCAGCGCCAGCGCTGTGGCCATGCCCAGGTCGTTGTGGCAGTGCACCGCCACGGTGACGTCGTCGATGCCCTTGACGTTGTCGCACAGGTACTTGATGCGCTTTCCGAACTCGTCGGGAAGGGAATACCCGGTGGTGTCGGGGATGTTCACCACGGTGGCGCCCGCGTCGACGACGGCCTGGATTATGCGGACAAGGAAGTCGTAGTCGGACCTTCCCGCGTCCTCGGCGTAGAACTGCACGTCGTCCACGTAGCTCTTCGCAAGCTCGACGGCATGGACCGCGCGTTCCACGGCGGTGTCCTCGTCGATGCGCAGCTTGTCGTATATGTGGCTCTTGGAAACCCCTATGCCGGTGTGGATGCGCGGGCGCTTCGCGAACTCGAGCGCGTCGGCTGCGCAGACGATGTCCTTGTCGACTGCGCGGGTGAGCGCGCACACGGTGGCGTCATAGCCTGCAAGCTCGGATATCCTGCGGACGCTCTCGAAGTCGCCAGGCGACGATATCGGGAACCCGGCCTCTATCACGTCGACGTTCATGCGCAGCAGCTCGCGCGCTATCACCAGCTTCTCGTCTGTGTTCATCGAAGCGCCCGGGGACTGCTCCCCGTCGCGCAGCGTCGTGTCGAAAATGTCGATCTTGCGGGTCATACGCCATCCCTTCTTTCACGTATAGTCATTCGCTCGTCCGTTGGCCCAATCATCGGTGGGCGCGGGCGTCGACCCTAAAGCCTGAGCAGCCAGATGTTCTTCAAGTCCACCGCCTCGCGGAGGCGCGCCATCACCTCGTCGGTGACGTCGCCTTCCACGTTGACGTACACAAGCGCGCACTTCTCTGCCGTCTTGTTGCCTATCTGCATGGTGGTTATGTTGATCCCGGCCTCGCCAAGTATCGTGCCGATAATCCCGATGCGGCCGGGAGCGTCGACGTACTCGAACACCAACGACTGGCGCGCAGGCGCGATGTCGATGTCGTAGCCCATGATGTTGATGATCCTGGCCGTCTTGTCCAAACCGTAAAGCGTGCAGGCCATTTCCACGGAGTCGGCCTTCACGCGCACAGCAGACGAGAAGCCGCTCGCATCGTTGTTCGAGAAGGCCTCGACGCTCACGCCATGCCGCTCGGCCCTTTCCATCGCGTCCTCCAGCGACACGTTGCCGATGTTCTTGTACGACACGATGCCGTCGACGAGCCCGGCGATTACGATGTCCGGGTCGGCGTCGGATATTGACCCTTCAAGCGTCACCTCGACCTTCTTGGGCGTGTGCCCGAGAAGGTCCACGACCATGCCGCCCATCATCTTGGACGCACGCGCGTACGGGCGCATGTCGTCGATGACCTCGGGGGGCAGCACCGTGGGGTTGATGGCCGTGGGGACGATGGAGCCTTCGAGGCCCTGCCAGACGTACTCGGCTATCTGCTCGCCGGCGCGCACCTGCGCCTCCTTGGTGACGGCGCTGATGTGGGGGGTGAGGATGACGTTCTCGAGGCCGTGCAAAGGCGACGAGTAGCACGGCTCCTCCTCGAACACGTCTATGGCCGCGGCGGCGACCTTCCCAGCGGCCACGAAGTCGGCCAGGGCGTCGAGGTCGATTATGCCGGCCCTGGCGGAATTCACCAGGATCACGCCAGTCTTCATGTCGGCGATTTCCTTGCGTCCGAACATTCCCAGGGTGTCGGCCGTCAGCGGGAGATGCACGGTGATGAAGTCGGCCTGGCGGATGACGTCGTCCATGTCGTCGTACAGCTGGACGCCAAGCGAAGTCGCCCTCTCCTCGGAGCAGTAGGGGTCGTAGGCGATCAGGTTCATGTCGAACGCGGCCGCGCGTTCCGCCACGGCCGACCCGACGCGCCCCAGCCCGAATATCGCGAGCGTCTTGCCGTAAAGCTCGCTTCCGAGGAAGCAGTGCCTCTTCCACTGGCCGCCATGCACCAAGGCGTTGGCCTGCGGAATCATGCGCGCAGCGGCCAACATGAGCCCGATGGTGTGCTCGGCGGCCGAGACGATGTTGGAAGCAGGAGCGTTGCACACCACGACGTCGTGGTCGGCTGAGGCCTCGAGGTCGATGTTGTCGACGGTCACGCCTGCGCGGCCGATGATCTTGAGGTTCTCGGCGGCGTCCAGCAGGTCGTCGGTTACGCGGGTGGCGGAGCGGACGACGAGGGCGTCGTAGGGCGCAATGACCGACTTCAGCTCTTCCGGCGAGAGGTCGAGCTTCACGTCGACTTCGTACCCGCGCCCCTGAAGGGCGTCTATCGCTTCCTGCGCAACCTTCTCCGTGACTAGGACCTTCTTGGCCATCTCAGCCTCCTTGGTGTCTTACGAGTGCTCCTTCTCGAACTGCGACATGAAGTCGACAAGCGCCTTGACCCCGGCAATGGGCATGGCGTTGTATATGCTGGCGCGCATGCCTCCGACGCTGCGGTGGCCCTTGATGGACTCGATGCCGTGGTCCTTCGCCTCGGCGACGAAGAGCGCGTCGAGGTCGGCGTCGCCCGTGACGAACGGGACGTTCATCAGGGAACGGCAGTTCACGTCGGCCGTGGCCTTGAACAGCTTCGACTGGTCGAGGAAGTCGTAGAGCAGCGCGGCCTTGTCCTCGTTGATCTTCTTCATGGCGTCGAGGCCGCCCAGGTTCTTCAGCCACTTGAACACCAGCCCGCATATGTAGATCCCCCAGCACGGCGGCGTGTTCGAGAGCGACTTGGCGGCGACCTGCGTGGTGTAGCGCATTATGGTGGGGGTCATGGGGTTGACGTCCTCGCGCACCAGGTCGTCGCGCACGATGACAATCACGACGCCGGCGGGGCCTATGTTCTTCTGCACGCCGCCGTAGATCAGGCCGTAGTCGGACACGTCGACGGGCTCGGACAGGAACATCGACGAAACGTCGCTGACCAGCGGGATGCTTCCGGTGTCGGGAAGCTTCGGGTACTTCGTGCCGTAGATGGTCTCGTTCTGGCAGATGTATACGTAGTCGGCGTCGTCGCGGAACTCCATGCCGTCGACGTCGGGGACGTAGGAGAAGTTGCCGTCCTCGGAGGTGGCCACGCACCTGGCGTCGCCGTATATCTTGGCCTCCTTGAACGCCTTCTTCGACCACGACCCGGAAACGATGTAGTCGGCCTTGCCGTTCACCATCAGGTTCATCGGAATCGCCGCGAACTGCTGCGTGGCCCCGCCTTGCAGGAACAGCACGTGGTAGCCGTCGGGAATCTGCATGAGGTCGCGGATGTCCTGCTCGGCCGTCTCGATTATGTTCGCGAAGGCGGCGGAGCGGTGCGACATCTCCATGACGGACATGCCGGTGCCGTTGTAGTCGAGCATCCCCGCCTGAGCCTCGCGCAGCACCTCCTCGGGAAGAACCGCCGGCCCTGCAGAAAAGTTGTAAACGCGCCCCATATCTATCCCCTTCTTCGTGCGAATGATTTCAAATTATCCTAGTTGGAAAGCCAACTGAACATTCCCCTGATCTTCTCGCCTGTCTTCTCTATCTCGTGATCGTTGATGGCCTCGCGCTGCTCGATGAGCCACTTGTGCCCGTTCTTGCAGTCCTCGACGAACTCCTCGGCGAAGCTGCCGTCCTGGATGCGGGCAAGTATCTGCTTCATGGCCTCGCGGGACTGCTCGTTGATGACCTTCGGGCCGGCGTAGTACTCGCCGTATTCCGCAGTGTTCGAGATGGAGTAGTTCATGAAGTGGATGCCCGACTCGTACATGAGGTCGACGATCATCTTCATCTCGTGGTAGCACTCGAAGTAGGCGAGCTCGGGACGCCCCCAAGGGCCCCGGCCACA
>CABVEH010000128.1 GCA_902497215.1 uncultured Eggerthellaceae bacterium
CCGTCGGTGATGTACGGCTTCTTCGGGCTTATGGTCGTGGTCCCGTTCGTGCGCGCAATCGGCCCAGGCAACGGGCTTTCGCTGCTGTCCGCATCGCTGCTTCTGGGGGCGATGATTCTCCCCACGGTTATCACGGTGTCGAAGAACGCGCTGGACGCAGTGCCGAAAAGCTACTACGAAGGCGCCCTGGCTTTGGGGGCCACGCACGAACGGTCGGTCTTCCGCATAGTGGTGCCGGCGGCGTTCTCGGGAATAATGGCGTCCATAGTGCTGGGGATAGGCCGCGCGATCGGCGAGACGATGGCAGTGGTGATGGTGGCAGGAAACCAGGCCGTGATCCCTGGGTCGATCTTCGACGGGGTGCGGACCATGACGGCCAACATCGTGCTGGAGATGGGCTACGCGGCCGACCTTCACCGTGGCGCGCTGATCGCTACGGGCGTGGTGCTGTTCGTGTTCGTCATGCTGATCAGCCTGCTGTTCGGCGCCGTGAAGAAGCGGGGTGAGCTGAAATGACGGCCCGTCTTCTGCGCGCGGCGGTATACGTCGGGGCCGCGGTGTCGACCGCGGTGCTTCTGCTGATTGTCGGGTTCGTCGTGGTGAACGGCGTCCCCAGCCTTAGGCCCTCGCTGTTCGAATGGGAGTACGACTCCACCAACGTGTCGCTCATGCCGGCGCTGGTGGACACCGTGCTTATGGCCGCGCTTGCGCTGCTGATATCAGTGCCGGTGGGCATAGCGTCGGCCATCTACCTGGTGGAGTACGCGAAGCCGTCCAGCCGTTTCATACGCGCGGTGCGCCTTACCACCGAAACGCTGCAGGGAATCCCCTCCATCGTGTACGGCCTGTTCGGGCTGCTGTTCTTCTCCACGCTTCTGGGATGGGGGCTGTCGCTGCTGTCGGGCGCGTGCACCTTGGCGATCATGGTGCTGCCCATAGTCATGCGCACGACCGAGGAGGCTCTGCGTGCCGTGCCCGAATCCTACAAGCAGGGCGGTCTGGCCTTGGGGGCTGGCAACGTGCGCGTCATCTTCCGTTGCGTTCTGCCAAGCGCGCTGCCGGGCATCTTCGGGGGAGTGCTGCTGGCCTTCGGGCGCTGCGTTGGCGAGGTGGCGGCGCTGCTGTTCACCGCCGGCACGGTGGCGCAGATCCCCGACTTCGCAGGACAGGGCGTGTTCGCGCTGTTCGACTCGTGCCGCACGCTGGCCGTGCACATGTACGTGCTTGCCAGCGAAGGGCTGCACATAAGCGAGGCGTACGCGACCGCCGTTGTGCTGCTGGTGCTGGTCGTGTTGCTGAACGGCGGCGCCAACCTTGTGGAAAGAAAGCTGAACGGCCGGAACGCCTAGGGCGTGGCACGGCCGGACATGAAAGGACCTACCGAATGAAATGCCTTGAAGCAGAGCAGGCCGAGCGCGTCGGGCAGCCGATTAGGCCGACGGCCGGGCAAGCGGCCGATCGCACGGCCGGGAGGATGGCCTGGCAAGCGTTCAGGCAAGTGGGCGAACGCCCGCGCGTCGCAAAGATGGATGTGCGAGACCTCGACCTGCATTACGGAGAGTTCCACGCCCTGAAGAACGTCAGCCTCGAATTCCCCGAGAACGAGGTGACCGCGCTCATCGGGCCTTCCGGATGCGGCAAGTCGACGCTTCTGAAGACGCTGAACCGCATGAACGACCTGGTGGAGGGCTGCAGGATAGAAGGCACCATCAGCCTGGACGGATGTGACGTCTACGGGCAGATGCCCGTGACCGACCTGCGAAGGCGCGTGGGCATGGTGTTCCAGCAGCCGAACCCGTTCCCCATGAGCGTATACGACAACGTCGCGTTCGGTCCGCGTACGCACGGCGTCAAGAAGCGCGACGAGCTGGACGCCGTGGTGGAGCAGTCGCTTCGCGACGCTGCCATCTGGGACGAGGTGAAGGACCGCCTTGGCAAGAGCGCGATGGGGCTGTCGGGCGGCCAGCAGCAGCGTCTCTGCATAGCGCGGGCGCTGGCCGTGAGGCCCGAAGTGTTGCTTCTGGACGAGTCGACCAGCGCGCTGGACCCAATATCCACAGCGAAGATAGAGGAGCTGGTGGGCGAGCTGAAGGACCGCTACACCGTGATCATGGTGACGCACAACATGCTGCAGGCCCTGCGCGTGTCCACCAAGACGGCGTTTTTCCTGCTGGGGGAGATGATAGAGGCCGGCGACACCAACACGCTGTTCACCAGCCCGCGCGACAAGCGCACCGAGGACTACGTGTCCGGAAGGTTCGGGTAGGACGGTATTGGCGTGCGGCTGAGCAATCGCACGGCCCGATTCTTTACAACAATTTGACACGGGCGCCGTCCTGCGGCGCCGCGGTTCGCGCTACCATTTGCGTATGATCTACTACGTTGAGGACGACGCCAACATACGCGACCTGACCATCTACACGCTCAGGCAGTCGGGTCTCGAGGCTGCCGGGTTCCCGGACGGAGACTCGTTCTTTCATGCATGCGCGGAGCGCGCGCCCAAGGCGGTCCTTCTGGACATAATGCTTCCCGGCAAGGACGGCATGCAGATCCTTGAAGAGGTCCGGCGCGACCCTGTCCTGGCCCACGTTCCCGTGATGATGCTCACCGCCAAGGGGAGCGAGATCGACAAGGTCACGGGCCTGGACGCAGGAGCCGACGACTACCTGGCGAAGCCCTTCGGGATGATGGAGATGGTCTCGCGCGTCAAGGCGCTGCTTCGGCGCGCCCACCAGCCGGGCTCTCCCGAGCCGGACGTTCTGCGATGCGGCGGCGTTACGCTGGACCCCCAGGCGCACAAGGTGTCCGCCGGCGGAAACCCCGTCGTGCTCACGTTCAAGGAGTTCGCGCTCCTGCAGGAGCTGATGCGCAACCGCGGGCACGTGCTGACGCGCGCCCAGCTGCTGGAAAGCGTCTGGGGATGGGACTTCGCCGGGAACACGCGCACGGTGGACGTGCACGTGCAGACGCTTCGCCAGAAGCTGGGAGAGGCGTGCGCCGAGTGCGGGTCGCTGATCGAGACGGTCCGCGGCGTCGGCTACATGGTCGAGGCCTGACGCATGGCTGCCCGCGCTCCCAAGAAGCTGTCGTCAACTCTCTTCGTTTCGATCTTCGCCTATTCCATCCTGGCGATCGCGTGCTTCGCCGCGGCGTTTTCGGCCTTCTTCTACTTCTCGCAGGAATCCGAAGCGGAGGGCCGCCTTCTGGCCATCGCCGAGAACGCCGTCGAGACGATGGGCGACGCGCCGGTGGACGAGGAGGTCGCCGCCCTGGGGGCCCAGTTCGAGGAGGGCATCAGGTACACGCTGATCGGGCCAGACGGAGGCGTGTTGTTCGACAGCGAGGGTGACGTGACAGCCGACCATTCCGGCCGTCCCGAAGTGGTGCAGGCGCGGGAGAAGGGCGAAGGCTCGGTGGCCAGGCATTCCGAGACGCTGGGCACCGATGCCATCTATGCCGCGGTGGCGATGGATGGCGGCAACGTGCTGAGGCTTTCGGAGCGCAGGGAGTCCTACCTTGCGATCGCCGAGTCGATAGCGTTCCCGCTTCTGGCCACGTTCGTTCTGGTGGGGGTGGTGTCGCTTGCGCTTTCGCGCCTGCTGACGTCGCGCATAGTGGCCCCGTTCGACGAGATCGACGTGGCCGAGCCGATGGCAAACCAGGCCTATCAGGAGATGGAGCCGCTGCTTCTGCGCATAAACGAGCAGCAGCGGCAGCTGGTGGAGCAGAACAGGGAGCTTGCGCGGGCCGAGAATCTGCGGCGCGAGTTCTCGGCCAACGTGTCGCACGAGATGAAGACGCCTCTGCAGGTCATATCGGGCTATGCGGAGCTTCTGAGGAACGGCGTCGCCGACCCGGAAGACGCCAAGAGGTTCGCCGGCATCATGGCCGAGGAGTCGGCCCGCATGGGCGCGCTGATCGACGACGTGCTCACCCTTTCCCGCATCGAGGACCCGCTGTTCGACAACGCCGGGAAGGAGCCTCTTGAGCTTTTGGGCCTTGTCGGCCAGGTTGCGGAGAGGCTGCTTCCGCTTGCGGAGGGCAAGGGCGTGCTTCTTCGGGTGCTGGGGTCGAGCGTGGAGGTGATGGGGAACCGCCAGCTGCTGTCGCAGCTGTTCTCGAACCTGGTTTCGAACGCCATACGCTACAGCGACCCAGGCGGCAAAGTCACCGCGACGGTGGGGAAGACCCTCGTGTCGGGAGGCCAGGCGGTCGCGCCGGAGGCATTCGTGAAGGTGAAGGACGCCGGCTGCGGCATAGCCCCCGAGGAGCAGGACAAGATCTTCGAGCGCTTCTACCGGGTCGACAAGAGCCGGTCGAAGGAAAGCGGCG
>CABVEH010000129.1 GCA_902497215.1 uncultured Eggerthellaceae bacterium
GATGACCACCATGCGCTTGTTCAGGCCCACCTGCGGCGCGGCTATCCCGCAGCCGTTGTTGCCGTACATCAGCTTCGCCATCTGCTTGGCGATGCGCAGCAGGCTCTTGTCCCCCGGCTCGCAGGGCTCGCACACGGTGTTGAGGACGGGGTCTGGCGCCTCCACTATCTTGAACATCTTTCCTTCTCTTTCTTCGTGCGCCTGCGACGCGTCATGCGCCGCGGACGTTGGGCATCATATCCATGTTTCGCATCGATGATTCAAGATATATTGCAGGAATTCGAAAATCAAGAAACGCGGGGCAAAAGGCACGGTTCGGCCTTCCGCCGAAACCGCATCGTCGCATTTCCTGCCGCAGTTTTTCCCTATCGCCACATTCGCCCCAAAACATGCATATTTATCATCCGTTTTATAACTATCGCCAGTTCAGCTTGCGCTTTTGGTGCCGTCCGGTAGGAATTCCGCATGGCCGCTTTGATATACTTTCCTTCGCATGGATTACGAAGGCGGGGCATCGTCCACGACGATGTTTACGCTTGAGCGGGAGAGAAGACATGGACTTTTCCGACTACACCTATTCTGCTGAAATCCAAGCTGCGTTCTTCAATGCCGAAGCCGAGCTCCTAAGGCTTGGAGGAAGACTCGAGCGGAGCCGGTTCGCGCGCTACCTGAAGAAACCCTTGCTGGCAATCGACGCCATCTTCGCCATCCGCACCTCGCACAAGGACATCACCCTTCCCGTCGTCCCCCTGGTTGCGGCATACGACATGATGGGCAAGAAGCATCCGGCGGACGAGATGCGCAAGAACGACGTCTTCCGATCGCTAGGCATCTCGATCTCAGACATCGACAGGCCCGTCGTGAACGAAGCGCTGCATTACATGCAGACCATGAACTGGATATCGGAGAACGCCACCTCGGGCTTCAAGGTGAACATGGAGACGGTGATGCGCATCCACGAATACCTCCTGAGCGGCATCACCGACGACGAACGGTACTCGGGGTTTCGCAAGATCCCGCTGCCCAACGGAAGAGGGGTCGACCCTCACGCGATACCCTCGGCCGTGAACGAGCTTTGCGACTTCATAAACAGCGACATGTTCTCGCCCCTTGGCCAGGCCTCCGTCATACACCACGCGTTCGAGCGGATCGTCCCGTTCGACTCCATGGTCGACCGCACTGGGCTCATGCTGGCGTTCATGCCCATGTTCATGAGAGGGCTCTTCGCGAACGGTTACGTGGTTCCCATATGCTGGGGCATGTCAATCGACCGCGAGCGCCGGAACCGGATACTGGATTCGACCCGCGACGACCCGAAGCTCGAATCGTACAGGGAATACCGCGACTTCTGGGCTTCGCACAATGCGCGCAACACGTTCCTCGCGGCGGCGATAGCCAACTCCTTCATCAACGCGGCCGAGCAGATACACGACACGTGGCGTTCGCGCTGCCTGCAGGTGCAGGCCAATTCGACGATCGACAGGCTGCTCGACCTGATCCTTGCCAACCCTTGCATCACGGTCGGATATGCAGCCGAATCGATACGCAAGAGCTACGGAGCGACAAACGAGGCCATGCAACAACTAATACGCGCAGGCATCGTCAGGGAATCCGTGTCCCATGGGCGCGAGCGCGTGTTCGTGTGCGACAAGTCGGCTGCGATGATGACCGACTTCGTCGCAAGGCTGATGAAGCTGCGCGAGGACGCGAAGCCGAACGAGGCGAAGGAAGGCAACTTCACGCACCTGGACAAGGAATCCACCTTCTGACCGGAAAGCCGCGCGATGCACGCATGGCCCGGAAGCGAGCTTGGCGGCGTTCCCCTCCCCCTTCTTTTTTTCTCGACGTGCATGCGAAAAGGGCCTGCAGGCACGACGCCCGCAAGCCCTTCTAATCGAAGCCGCAAGGACCAGGCCGTAGCCTTGCTACTTGGCAGCCTCCGCAGTCGTGTCGGAATGGAAGTTCGAGAACCCGCCGACGGCGTTTGCGGTGAAACGGCCCTCCGTCTTGGAGAAGAAGGCCTGCGTCGCCATGAGGTCCTTGATGGTCACACCCACCTCGGCCATGGCCTCTTTCTGGCTCTTGCCCTCGTCGATGTACTCGTTCAGCACCTCGGCCTTCTTCGGAGACTCAAGAGCCATGAACTCCTCGCGATTCATACAGCACCTCCCGTTTTCGTACGAACGTGGTATCGCTTGGCCGCATCGCGGCCCGTTGGAACAATTCTAAACCATAGCCTTCCGGCAACGCGCAAGCTTGCCTCGAAGCCTGAAGCCCATCCGCCGGAACCAGGAAGGCAAGCGGCGGGAACCCGCGCTTGTATGCGGACCCCCGCTTCTTGCCTGCTATCGCGCCTGATGGCTTTCGCGCATTACTTGAACTTGCAAAGCGCGCAGCATGCCGTGCCTACGAGGCCGATAACGCACATGACTATGCCGAGCGTCATCCACTGGTCGCCGCCCGGGCCAAGGAGCATGGGCGACACGAACGTGCCCAGGAACTGGCCGAGGCTCTGGATCAGCATGAGGACGCCCATGCCAACCGACATGAGCTCGGGGCGGCCGAGGACCTTGGGATACGCCGTCAGGCAGATGACCGGGCCGCCGAGCCCGAGAAGGCCCATGAGGATGGCGCCGACCCACAACGCGACGCCGGAACCCGTCAGCAGCAGGAAGGCGCAGGGGCCCATCGACAGCATGGCGATGATGTAGAGCGGCTTGCACCGGCCGGTCCTGTCGGAAATGTTTCCGAACAGCGGCGACGATATGACCGCGAGGAGCATCGGCAGCGTGCTGATGAAGCCCGACAGCGTGGGGTCTATGCCTTGGGCCTGCATCCACGTGGGCGAGAAGGACAGCATGGCCATCAAGACCATGTTGAAGATCAGAAAAGTGGCGAAGTAGAGAAGGATGTTGGGCTTGAACAGCTCGGCGTAGCTGACCTTCTCGGAGGATTCCGCAGGATGCTCGTCGGCAGATGCACCGTCAGGGGCGTTGAACTTCACCACCACCGCGACGAGCACTGCGAAGATGGCCGCGAATATGGCGTATATCATCCAGACGCCCACGAAGCCGAAAACGTCGCGGACGGTCGGGGTCACGACGCCGCCGACGACGGAGCCGAGGCAGACCCACAACGCCCATATGCCCGTCGCCGAGCCGATCTTCTCGGGTGCGACGTACTTCTGGACGGCCAGAGGCCCGCATATGGTCACGAGGATGAACGCGACGCCTTCGATGCCGCGCGACACGATCAGCATCGTGCCGCTCTGGGCGAAGACGCCCACGAGCGACCCGAGGAAGAGTATGACCGCGGCGGCAAGCAGCAGCGCCTTGGGGCCATACTTCTTCGCGAGCCCTCCGGTGGGGATGGCCAGCACGATGCCGACCAGCGTGAATATGGACATGAGCCACGACGCGCTCGACCCGTCCATGTCGAACTGGGTCATGATGTCCGTCATGATGACGGGGACCTTGAACTGCGTCGAAGCCACTGCCGTGCCGAACAGCAGCAGGACGAAGGCGATCAAGGCATAGTTGCGGTATTTGCTTGTCTTGTTCATTCGGGTTCCCCCTTGTCGCTTGGAATTAGACGACTATGTGGCTAGGAGGCTGCTGCCGGGCAGAACCCCTTCCCGGCAGCAGCGAAGCATGCTAAAGCGCGGCGATGTTGTCCTGAAGGATCTCGAAACGCTCGCCGCCAGGGCCGCGGAAGAACATGATGCGCAGCTGCGTCCCCTTCGGGCCCGGCTTCAGGAAAACGTCGCCGTCCTCCTCGGAAAGCGGGCGGTCGAACTCCAACGGCGGATCGAACGGCCCGGCCTCTATGGCGATCCCGCGCTCCTCGAGGAACGCCACGAAGGCGTCCATGTCGTCGACGCGGAACGCAAGGTGGTTCAGGTCTTTCTCGGCCGCCTGGCAAGTCGCCTTGTCCTCGCATTCAAGCAGTTCGATCACGGCGCCCGACCCCTTGATCCACGCCATCCTCAAAGGCTTGTCGCCTTCCATGGCGTCCGACCTGAACAGAAGCCTGCATCCGAACACGTCTTCGTAGAAAGAGATGGACTCGTCGATGTCGCGGCAGTATATGCCTGCGTGTTGAAGCTGTAGTTCCATGGTTGTCCTCCCCCCCATTCGCGCAACCTGAGCCGACGGGCGCGGCAGACGCCGCCCACCGCACCCGTCGAAAACGCGAGAACTAGCCCTGGTCGCTCGATGTCGCAGCCATCACTTCGGCCGCAGTGGCGTTCTTCATGCGAAGCTCGCTTATGGCCATGATGTCGCTGTCGAAGTT
>CABVEH010000130.1 GCA_902497215.1 uncultured Eggerthellaceae bacterium
CGATGACACGAGCGCGACGTCGGCGCCCATCGAGTTCTGCACCAGCGGCTGTATGAGCGGGAAGTGCGTGCAGCCGAGCACCAGCGTGTCGATTCCCGCATCGCGCAGCGGGGCCAGGTATTCCTCGGCGATGCCGGTGTATATATGGCCGGACTCCGCGTCGAGGACGCCCCTGTCGGACACGATCATGGAACCGCATGCGCCCCCCGCAAGCGAAGGGTCGCCGGGAAGCGCCTTGAACTGGATTCCCGCCTCGGCTATGTCAACGAACTTGGGCGTTGCGGCCGAGAACACCTTCACTCCGGCGTCCAGCCCGTTTATCGCCTCGGGGTACGCGTCTGCGTCTATGGTGCCCTGCGTGGCTATCACGCCGACCTTGCGGTTGCGGGTCATCTGGACGGCCGCGCGCGCACCGGGCTTCACCACCCCTATCACGGGAACGTCGAACGTCTTCTGCGCTGCCGCAAGCCCTGCGGCCGTGGCGGTGTTGCAGGCGATCACGACGAGCTTGCACCCGCGCTCGACCAGGTGTGCGCAGATCCCCAGGACGTACTCCCTCACCTCGTCCTGGCTTTTCGGCCCGTAGGGGAAATGCGCCGAGTCGCCCACGAACACCGTGCTTTCCGAAGGCATGCGCGCGGCGATTTCCGCCAGCACGGTAAGGCCGCCGTATCCGGAGTCGAACACCCCTATGGGCGAGGCGCTGGCGTCCGCTTCCATCGAGCCGAGTGGCTGCAGGCTACGAGTGGACGACAACTACGTCGCCTACCTTCAGGAGGCCGTAGAGCTCTTCCGCCTTGCCGAGGGGAAGGTTTATGCAACCGTGCGAGCCCGCGCCTTGGCGCCAGCGGTTGCCGCCGAAGGAGGACTGCCATGTTGCGTCGTGGAAGCCTATCGAGTTGGCGATGAAGGGCATCCAGTACGCCACGGGCGTCTCGTAGGTGATGTTGCCGGCGCTGTCGCGGCCGGTGAGGGTCACGTTGCGGCCCTTCAGGTTGACGTCGTAGACGCCGTACGGCGTGGCACGGCCGCCCGACGGGCTTCCGGACACGATCGCACTCTCCCAGATGATGCTGCCGTCGTCGCCGTACAGCCTTGCGTGCTGCTCTGAGATGTCCACGTCCATGTAGCGGGTTCCCCAGTCCTTGCCGCCGACGCCGGAATAACCCGAGCCGCCCTGAAGCACCGGGATGTCCACGTTCCCGGAAACGCCTCCCCTGATGGAATCGGCGATCGTCGCGGCCAAGGCGTCCTTGTCGACCTTCCAACCGTAGTCGCCGCCCTTGACCGTTATGTTCTTGCCATCGGCGCGCGTGAAGTTGCGCGTGGACCCCACGGTGTTGAACTTCGTCGCCAGGTCGGCGGCCCACTCGGTCATCGCCGCGTCGTCCAGCACGGCGGAGAACTCGGGCGTGACCGACACCCAGCCGTAGATGTCGTTCGAGGTCACCTTGCAGGCCTCGGCGCCGCCCATCATGAGCGTGAAGTTGGCCTTTATGAGGTCGTTAGCCTCGCCAAGCGCGCTCACAAGGCGCTTGTCGTCCCTGTACACCGCGGGCTCGACCAGGTCGTCGTCAAGTATTATGACCTGGTCCTGAAGTGTCATGGCGCCCACGAGTATGTCGGCGAAGACCTTCTCGTAGTCAAGCTTGGTGCCGGGAACCTCGGGCACTATGTCGAACGCCCCAAGGTCCTGGTCGTATGCGACGTAGGCGTTCACCGGGTCCTTCGCGGTGGCGTTCACCTTTTCGACTGCGGCAGCCACCACGTCGGAAAGCGTGGTCGCGGAAAGCGAGTCGGTCATGGCCGACGTCATGTCGCGCTCGCGGAACACCTCGACGGGCCACTTCCAGGGGTCTTGGGCGGCCGCGACGGCCTGCGTCATGCCCGCGGAATCGATCGCGATTCCCGCCTCCTTCGAGGTGAACGCTATGTTGAGCCCGTTGCCCTTCACCTTGATGGTGTAGTCGCCCACCTTGCCGTCGAAGTCCGCCTGGACCTCCTCGGGCGTCATGAAAGACAGGTCGAGGTCGTCTATGTGGGTGTTGGGCATGAAATGCGTGGAGAAGACGGCGACGCCAATGAAGTAGATGGCGGCAAGGCCGCCTATGGTCGAAAGCGTGGCGATGCCTATGCGCTTCGCCACCTTCCTGCGTTTCTTCTTCTTGTCCTCCAGGATGTCGGAGCTGGACATGAAGGCGCCAGGGTCGGCCTGCCCTTCGGAAGAGCCCTCGGGCTGCTGCTCGTCGGCGGCGTCCTTCTTGTCGTCGGAAGACGCCGGCTGTCCGGCAGCCTTCTGGTCGTCGGCGGAGGCATCGGGCTTTGCAGCCTCGTCTGCCCCGGCCGCATGCGCGCCCTTCTTGGCGCCTTCCTGGGCTTCTCCTTCCGCAGAAGTTTCCTCGTCGCCGCCTACGGCTTCCGACGGCTTCGCGTCCTTCCTGCCGAAGGGGAACCCGCTTCCCTGCTTGGGCTTGCCGTGCTTGCCTTTGGAGTGCTTAGCCATCTATGCCTTCCGGATGTGATTAAAGTCAATGCCGTTCGATGCCGCCTATTGTATAAAATCCGCGGCTGCAAATGAATGGCGGATTCGGGTGTGGAGACAAAAGCACAACTGTTCCGACGGACGGCGCGGGAACGTGCGAGTCGGATGCTCCGACAACCCGTCTGCACCCGTCGAAGGGAAGCGCCCTGGGGGCATGGATGCAGCCTGACGCTACCTGTAGTCCGCCGGGTTCTTCGAGGACGACCCCGTGGTGTTGCCGGCGTTTCGCAGCTCGCTTCCGAAGCGGACGGTGTCCTCGCCGAACTTGTCCTTCAACGCGTCGAACGCGTGCAACAGGCTGCGCCGCTTGGCCTCGTCCTCGACCAGCACGTCGTCGCCTGAGGCCGCGCCGCCCAGGCCGTCCGCGTCGAAGAGCGCCTGCTGCCCCTCCGGAACCTTGCCAAACCCCGACATCCCCACCCCCAGAAGGCGCACCTTCCGCCCCGGGACCCATACCTTGTCCAGAAGCTCCACCAGCCTGGGCCGAAGCTCGATGTCGTCGTCACTGGGGACGTCCAGGTGCGTCTGGGCCGAATGCACGCTGCGGTCGGCGAAGCGCACCTTGAGCGACAGCGTGGTGCCGGCAAGGCCTTTCATGCGAAGGCGGCGCCCCACCTGCGTCAGCAGCGAGGTCAGCGACGCCTCGATGTCTTCCCGCGACTCCAGGTCGGTGGCGAACGACACCTCGTGCGACACGGACTTCACGTCGCGCTCGGTGGTCACGTCCGACACGTCGTCGCCGCGGGCGCGGCTGCGCATCGTCTCGGCGTTAACCCCGAACACCCCGCGCAGCTCGTCCAGGTCGGCCGACGCCAGCTGCGAAAGCGTGCGTATGCCCATGGAGCGCAGCTTCGACTCGGACTGCGCCCCGATGCCGCTGACCGCGCGCACCGGAAGCTCTTCGAGGAACCCGCGCTCGGTGCCGGGGAACACTATGGTCAGCCCATTCGGCTTGTCCGCCTCCGAGGCGATCTTGGCCACCGACTTAGTGGTGCCCAGGCCGATCGAGCACGTCACGCCCAGCAACGCAACCCTTTCCTGGATGCGCCTTGCCACAATGATGGGGTGCTCGGTGTTGGTGCGCGTGGGCGACACGTCGGCGAAGGCCTCGTCGATGGACACCTGCTGCACATGCGGCGTTTCGTCGCGGATGATGGCCATGACCGCGTTCGACATCTCTCGGTAGCGGTCGAAGCGGCCGTGCGTCCAAATGGCGTCGGGGCACAGCCTGCGCGCCGTGGACGACGGCATGGCCGAACGCACCCCGTATTCGCGCGCCTCGTAGGAGCAGGTGGACACGACCCCGCGCCTGTCGGGGTCGCCGCCCACTATGACGGGCTTCCCGCGCCATTCCGGGTGGTCAAGCTGCTCGACGGACGCGAAGAACGCGTCGAGGTCGACCAGCAGTATCGCCGGCCCGTCCCAGGGTTGCAGGTTTGTCGGATCTATTTCCAGGCCGCTGCTCTCAGGGCTGCTATTTCCAGAGTTCTCGTGCATGGCAACAGTCTATATTCTCATCGTTTGCAACACAAACATTTGTTTGATGAATTCCGCCACGAGGTTCAACCATCCCAGGTTCAATCGAAACGTTTTAAGAATGATGCATAGTTGGCAATTGAGCGAGCGGCGCATCCAGGGGTTCAGATTCGAGCGAAAGAACGACGACGCGTACTTGGGTACGCGAGGAGGGCTTGGAGGTCGAAGATGAACCGCT